>JAHFBD010000099.1 GCA_023250175.1 Candidatus Melainabacteria bacterium | reverse complement strand
TTATGGAAAAACATATTTGCCACGAAAGTTTAAAATAGGACTTTCTTTACCACATGATAACTGCATTGATGTGTTTACTCAAGATCTAGGAATAGTAGCCATTATAAATAAGAATACAATAAGTGGTTTCAATATTCTTATTGGAGGAGGACTTGGACACACACATAATAAACCAGAGACATATCCACGATTAGCATCAGAACTATGTTTTATAACACAAGATAAATTAATTAATCTACTTGAACAAATAGTTCTTATACAAAAAGACTATGGCAAACGGACAAATAGAAAACATGCTCGATTAAAGTACTTAATTGATGATAAAGGAATAGCATGGTTTCAAGAAGAGCTAGAGAAAAGAACTGGCTACAAATTAGATAAATGTATACCCGTCAATGATTACAAAGCTAATGATCATATAGGATGGCATAAACAAAACAATAATCTATGGTATTTGGGGTTATTTATTGAAAACGGAAGAATAAAAGATAGTGAAAAAAGAAAAATCAAAACTGGGCTTAAAGAAATAATTAAAGAGTTTAATCCTGACATTAGACTAACTCCTCAACAAAACATTGTTTTAGTAAACATAAAGGAAGAAGACAAATTTAAGATAGATAAAAAACTGAAAGAATATAATCTCTTCACCATAGATACCGTTTCATCATTACGTAGAAATTCTCTAGCATGTCCAGCATTACCTACTTGTGGGCTGGCACTAGCAGAAGCAGAAAGAGCTCTTCCAAATATTATAGATGAACTAGAAAAGCTTGGTTTTAGTAAAGAAGTACTAACAATTAGAATGAGCGGTTGCCCAAACTCCTGTTCACGCCCACCAGTTAGTGAGCTTGGTATTATTGGTACAAGTACAAACAAATATAATCTTTACGTAGGTGGAGATTTTGAAGGAACAAGGTTAAATAAACTTTTTAAAGAAAATATTTCTGGTGAAAATCTTTCTAATGAAATTGCTAGCATATTTAATGTATATCGCAATAATCACAATATAAATGAAAACTTTGGAGATTTTTGTAATAGAGTTGGCACAGAATATCTGCAGACCTTAATCAAATAATTAAATTTTTATAATAGTCTATATTAACTTTTTCTCTTAAGTTAAAATTAACTCTACAAATTAGGAGGATTAGAATGTTTATAAGATTATTTATTGTATTTTCTTTTATTTTAGGAAATATATTTTTAAGTGTAGAAGCACAAGAAGAAAATTTAAGTCAGCCAATTCCAGGACAATTTATTGTTAGGTTTAAAGACAGTAATGAATCATCAAATGACAAAGCAGACAAATTAATCAAAAAACATGGTGGCAAAAAATTAAATGTTTATGACAACGTATTTAAAGGGGCCGTCGTATCTGTACCACAAGGAAAAGAAAAAGATTTAAAAGAAGATGCAGATATTGAACAAGTTGTTCAGGATTTTACAGTATATGCAAATGACAAATCAGATAAATCAAATGAATTTAATAGTAACGGGAAACTTTCTAGTCAAGGAATGGGGGGAAGTTCTTCTATCCAAATACTTCCAACAGGAGTAAATTATATTGATGCGGATTTAAATACTACAAATGAAGGGAATGGCATAACTGTTGCTGTATTAGATACAGGTGTTGATTTTGACCATCCTGACTTAATGGTTGATATTGCTTTAAGTAGAGATTTTTCAGGCAATAATACTGGTGGGGATGACAATAATTTTGGAACAACAAAAGGGCATGGTACACATGTAGCTGGTGTAATTGCAGCACTTAATAACAATATAGGAGTTATTGGAGTAGGTTCACAAATAAATATTGTATCGGTAAAAGTCTTACAAGGCTCTGGTAGTGGTAGTTTTGGAAGTATTATTGCAGGTTTAGATTATGTCACAAGTAATGCAAATATTATTGGGGTAGCAAATTTAAGTCTAGGTGCCAAAGGTGGAACAAGCCCATCTCAAGGTTTTATAGATGCCAGTAATCTCCTTCATGCAGCAGTTCAAAGAGCTACAAATGCTGGCGTTGTAGTTGTAGTTGCAGCTGGTAATGAATCAGTAGATGTTACCTCTAATAACTGTGTACCAGCAATGTATCCAGAAGCTATTTCTGTTTCAGCTATTGACGATAGAAACGGAGCTGTGGGGCAAGATAGCTGGGCATATTTTAGCAACTATGGTTTAGAAGTCGATATCATTGCACCAGGAGTAAATATTCTTTCAACTTCAAACGATGGCAAAACAAGCGTTTTATCAGGTACTAGTTTTTCTGCTCCACACGTAGCAGGTACAGTTGCCTTATACATAGCTAGAAATGGTAGACCATCAACTGGTGATGCTAGATTGCTAAGTTCAGTTTTAAGTGCTATTTCTACACCACGCTCACTATTAAGTGGGGAACCACAAGATGGATCAATTGAACCCTCTTGTTATGCAAACGGGGCTTCTTTACAATAGTCTGAGTTATATAAAATTAATTAGACATTGTATGTTACTACCTAACTAGCATAATATTTCTAAGTAAACAACTTATAAGGTAAGATTTTATCCGATTGATTCGGTAAAATCTGTAAGGTATTATAAATGGCAGATTGGAAGCACTATGGAAAGCCGGTTTTGGGAGCACAGCGAAAAAACCGGCAGTAGGTAGAAAACCTTTTACCTATACTGTCGTCCAACTATAATATGGGATTGCTGGATAATATTACTCGTGCACTGAAACACAAAAATTATCGTGTTTATTTTTTCTGGCAATTTTTATCATTTATTGGAACCTGGATTCAAAGCACTGCGCAAAGCTGGCTTATATACAGGCTTACTGGCTCTGCTTTATTTCTTGGTATCATTGGTTTTGCAAGCTCTATTCCATCTCTTTTACTTGCTCCTATGTCAGGTGTAATTGCTGATCGGTTTAAAAGAAAACATGTACTGCTTGCTACTCAGATTTTATGCTTAATTCAGGGCATAATTCTTATCTATTTATATTTCAGTGGAGTAATAACAAAGTGGCACATATTATATCTTGCTGTTCTTTTAGGAATTGCAAATTCAATCGATGTAACTGCAAGACAAACATTTATACCTCTTTTAGTTACAAAAGAAGATTTGTTAAATGCAATAGCACTTAACTCATCTATGTTTAATGCTGCAAGAATTGTGGGACCTGCAATTGCTGGAATATTAATATCTACTTATGGAGAAGGGTGTTGCTTTGTATTAAATGTAATAAGTTATATTCCAATTATTATATTTTTAATTTTTGTAAGTGCAAAAGAACAATTAATAAAAAAGATTACTTCTCCATTCAGTCAGATGAAAGAAGGTGTACTATTTGCATGGAATACAACGCCAATAAGATACCTATTACTAACAATTGGGGTTTTTAGCTTTTGGGGAGTAGCAAGCAGCTCTTTACTGCCTATTGTTAGTGATCAGATATTACATAAAGGAGCTAAAGGACTAGGAATATTATTAGGTTCTTCTGGTATAGGCGCTGTAATTGGCGGAATAGTTCTTGCTTCAAGACAACATGTTATTGGAATAAAAAAACTAATTGCTATTGCAAGTATTACATTTAGCATTGGGCTTTTTGTTTTAGCTTATTCATCCAATTTTATATTGACTGCACTTGCTTTATCCATAATGGGTTTTTGTACTATGATAATTAATGCTGGCAGTAATACGGTAATGCAGGCAATATCCCCAGAGCATTTAAGAGGAAGGATTATTGGTTTATATTCAGCAATGTTTATGGGAATGTTTCCTCTTGGAAGTTTAACTCTTGGATACTTAGCACATAAATTTACTGTGCCTTATGCAATTTCATTGGGCGCATTTATTTGTCTGTGTACAGGAATTTACTTTTCTTTTCAGGTTAACCACCTAACAAAAACAGCTAAAAATCTAATTGAAGTATTGATTAAGGATTAATAGTTACTACCTAGCTATAATATATAAGACTACATGGGCTTATTAACACAAACAACTTCTTTATTTAAACAAAAAAACTATCGATTTTTTTTCATCTGGCAATTAATTTCTTATATAGGAGGATGGATTCAGGGAACAGCCCTTAACTGGCTTGTGTACAGATTAACTCATTCATCACTAATGCTTGGTGCAGTGATATGTGCATCATTAATACCTGCTCTCATATTTTCACCAATTTCCGGCATTGCAACTGATCGTTTTAATCGAAAAAATGTTTTAATAACTACTCAGATTTTATTCTTAGTACATGGAACAATACTTGCTGTTTTATTCCTTACAAACTCTATAAATGAATGGTATATTCTAGCATTATCAATCTTTTTTGGTGTAATAAATTCTTTTGATGTCCCCGCACGAGAAGCATTTATACCATTGCTTGTAAAAGAAGAGGATTTTCTTCGTGCTATATCTACAAGCTCTATATTAGGCAATGCAGCTAATGTCATTGGACCAGCAATTGCCGGAGTGTTAATAACAAAATATGGAGAAGGGTTATGTTTCATCTTAAATGTGGCTTTGCATTTACCATTTGTGATTTTCTTATTTCTTGTTCAAGCACGAAAACAACTTATTAAGAAATTTGATTCGCCTCTTAGTCACATGAGAGAAGGAATATTGTTCTCTCTTAGTAATAAACCCATTAAAATGCTTCTTATTTTTATTGGAATATTTAGCTTCTTTGGTCTTTCTTTCATTGCTTTTCTACCTATAGTTAGTGACAAGATATTACACAAAGGTGCAAGTGGGCTTGGCTGCTTAACAGGAGCATCTGGTATTGGTGCTATTATAGGTGGTTTTTATTTAGCAACCAGGAAAATAAAAGGTGTGAAAAGACTAGTGGCTATCTGTGGAATAGTTTTTAGTCTATGTTTAATATTTTTTGCCACTTCAACAAATTTTTTACTTTCAATGGCAATACTACTCATACTTGGCTTCACCTTTATGATAGTTGAAGTTGGCACAAATACACTACTCCAAGCAATGTCCCCAGACTATATCCGTGGGAGAGTAATTGGACTATTTACCACCATGATAATGGGTATGTTCTCACTTGGAACACTAGCTATGGGAGCACTAGGAAACATCTTCAATGTTCAAAGTGTTGCCATTATAGGAGCAAGCATCTGTCTTTTAGTAGGAATTTATTTTAGTATTAAAGTCCCGGCTTTAACTAAAGAAGCCATGACTTTAATCAACACTAAAGAAACAGAAGAAAGAAGCTATAAATTATAGCTTCTTCTTTTTTGAGTCTAAAGGTTGGATTGAGTTAGCAAGAACAGTAAGTCTATAATGACTTTTATCTTCTTTATCTTTCCATCTACCTGGCTGCAGTTCACCATGAACCACAATCATTCTTCCTTTCTCAAGATATTTTTCTGCAAACTCAGCTTGTTTTCCCCATGCAACAATTCCATCAATAAAATCTGCATCAGGAGTATTTTCACCTTCCTTTGATTTCTTTTTTATATTTCTCACTGCAAGACTAAGGTTTGCTTTAAGATATTTTTTTCCTTTGCCTACCTCATCCACTTCAGGATCCCTGATTAAACGACCGATTAACGTGACTTGATTTTGAGCTGACATAAGACCTCCTTTTATACTGGCTTTGGTTATAACCAAAGCCTTTCTATGCAAGGATGAGTATACTTGCTCATTATTGAAAATACTGTAACCGTGGGTTTCAGAAAAATAAAGTTTTGTTTAAATTTGTAATCGATGAAACCTTGAGTTACATTAGCTCTTGATTAGTTACTACCCGGCTAGCATAATATCTCCAAGTAAATGACTTATTAAGGTAAGATTTTATCTGATTTATTCAGTAAAATCTGTAAGGTGTTATGAATGGCAGACTGGAAGCATTATGGAAAGCTGGTTTTGGGAGCGTAGCGAAAAAACCGGCGGCAGGTAGAAACAGTTATTATTGTCCTGCCGGAAAATCACATATTACTCTAAAGCCACGTGATGTCTCAGTAGTAGTAGTAGCAGTACTTATATCAAGTTGCAATGGTGAGCGAGCATCTGTTCCTGCTGCAATATTAAATGCTCCACCACGAACCGTTCCAAACTGTGCATTAGAAGCAGGAAGAGTAAACTTCCCATCATTTAAACCAGAATTAGTATCAGTAATATTGCCGTTTGAACCAGCACCAGTACCTAGTCCTAAACCTTGGAAATTAGCATCTGTTGAAATTGTACTAAAGCTATAGAATTTATTTGTGCCTGTAAACGGAATAGTAACACCAGCACCTGGATATCCTGAATCTACTGTAGTTGTACCACTGGTTCTTGTAACTGTATAATCAATCCATTCTTTTACATTACCAACTAAATCATATACTTGTAAGTCACCATCAAAAGTATCAGCACCTGTTCCGCCACCATCATCTTTTGTAGCATCTGCTGTTCCACCTAAAGCACCTTGACCTGCACCGCTTCCACTCTTTGCATTATTTGTTGCAGATGTATCTAATAAATGACCCCAGCTCTTATAACCAGTTCCTGTTAAACATCTTCCAGATACATTTGGATCAGAAGCACATGTAAATGATGCACTATTTCTACCATCTTTACCAGATCTCGTATTTCCTCTTTCATTCCAGCCATTAGTAGTAGTAGCACCAAAGATTCCATTTTCTTTTGCATATCTACCCAAGAGATATAATGTAGTCCATTCTTTATTAGTGATTAGTTTACATGAACCTAAACTTGTTATTTGTCTATTTGCATGAGATGCATTTGATTTAGCTGTAGCAAGATTAATACTTGTCCATGGAACTACATTTCTTTTGCTAATTGGAACAGTAGATGTACCTTCAGCAGTAGCTGTAGCGTCTGCTCTTGATGCTTCATATTTATCTATCCAGAAGCCACCATAAACAATTCCATCATTAATAAAGCGAGGAATTTTTACCATTCTTGTCATATCACCTGATCCAGTGGTATAGCTTTGTTCATCAGAAAGTGAGGACCAGTTATTAATAACATATTCTATGGTCGGAATATTATTAGCCCCTTGACAATCAGCCGTTGTATAAGAACCATCTAGATTTATATCTTCACTTGAATCATTAGTACCATTACCGTTTGTATCCCAACAATTAATACCATTTGTACCGTTGGTTCCATTTGTACCATTGGTTCCGTTTGTACCGTTAGTTCCGTTCGTTCCATTTGTTCCGTTGGTTCCATTAGTTCCATTTAGTCCATTACATACATAGGATGTTTGAGTAACTTCACCAGCATCTAGCATACTGTTATTGTCTGTGTCTAATCCTGACTCTACTTTCTTTCCACCATTTGTACAATTTGCTCCAGCTCCTTCAGTAGTTGAATTAACTAAACTATTTGTACCATTGGTTCCGTTTGTACCGTTAGTTCCGTTCGTTCCGTTAGTTCCATTTGTACCATTAGTTCCGTTCGTTCCATTAAGGCCATTACATACATAGGATGTTTGAGTAACTTCACCAGCATCTAGCATACTATTATTATCGGTGTCTAATCCTACTTCTACTTTCTTTCCGCCAGTTGTACAATTTGCTCCGGCTCCTTCAGTAGTTGTGTTAACTAAACTGTTTGTACCGTTAGTTCCATTTGTTCCGTTAGTTCCGTTTGTACCATTGGTTCCGTTTGTTCCAGCAGTACCTTGATCACCTTGTGGTATACCATAAGTTAAAGTACATGCAACTGGATCAAGTGAAACCGTAGCCATCGATGCTGCTGCCAAAGTGGTTACCATTGTTGCTGGAACTGCAGTCATATCATTACATAAACCCATTCCATCAGTTCCATTACTTCCAGAGATTCCATTAAAACCAACAGGGATGCCAAATGTAAGATTACAACTAAGTGGATCAAAAA
>JAHFBD010000098.1 GCA_023250175.1 Candidatus Melainabacteria bacterium | reverse complement strand
TCTTCAGTAAAATCAAATGGAAAAATTGATCCAGATATTTTAAAGACTTGTTTTAGAGTTCTTGGTAATTCAAATGGTTTATTAAGTGGATTTGGTAAAGCAATGTTTCGTGGTCAATCAGAACAATTATTTTTTATTCATAATCAGGATCCATTACTTAATTCCATTTTCCAAGAATGCCAAAACACTGGAGAAGCTATCACTATGCGTTTAGAGCGTAATATGCGATTAACCACTCCTGTTAAAACTATGCCTTATGTTAGTGCAGGATTAGTTGAGCTTTACAGGTACGGTGATTCTTTTGATTCTGAGTTAAAGATAAATGAACTAGGGGAAAGGCTTTTTAAAGGTTCAGATAAAACACTTTCTATGTTTGAAATATATGAAAGAAGCTTGCAGAGTAGATTTCTATGGCAGCACTTAGAAAGTGTTAGAAATGATAAACGAATTGATAAGAGTGATTTAAAAGAAATTGAAACTAATTGTTATGAGCTTTTAAGAAACCTGGATAAACTTGATTCTATAAAAGATGTAAATCTAAGAAAAAGCAAACGAGTAGATCTTGGTTTGGACATTAGAAAATTAAATCTAGCGAAATATAGAGAAACTGTTACTGAGCCTGTATATAATACGAAAATAAACTTTGTAAAGGAGTTTATAAAGCTTGCTCCAGAAGGACAAAGAAGAAACTATATGGATATTGTACTGAATAGATTTGGTTTTAGAAATCAGTTCACTGAACAGGATTGGTTAAAGATTTTAGATGATGAATAATAGAGACAAAAAAATAAGAGCCAGCTTTTTAAACTGACTCTTATAAATGTTTTGGATTTTAAGTTTATTAATAATCCATTCCAGCGCCTGGCATTGCTGGCATTGCTGATTCTTTCTTCTCAGGAACATCTACTACGAGTGCTTCTGTAAGTAAGAACATTGAACCAATTGATGAAGCATTTTGAATTGCTGATCTGGTTACTTTAGCTGGATCTATGACCCCTACTTTTCTTAGGTCTTCATATTTTCCAGTTTCAGCATTAAAGCCAGTAACTTGGTCATTGTAGCTTAGAACTTTTTCTACAACGACTTCACCGGATAAACCAGCATTGCTAGCTATTTGCTTTAGTGGAGCTGTAAATGCTTTTGCAACTAGTTCAAAACCAGTTTTAGTATCACCTTGGCGTTTTTCAGCTTCTTTAGATAAAACTTTGCTGACGAGTAATGGGGTTAATCCACCACCAGGTACTGTACCTTCATCAACTGCAGCTTTCGTTGCATTTAATGCATCTTCAAGTCTTAGTTTGCGGTCTTTAAGCTCGGTTTCAGTTGCTGCACCCACTTTTAGTACTGCAACGCCACCAGAAAGCTTAGCTTTTCTTTCTTGGAGCTTTTCTTTGTCATAGTCACTGTCGGTTTCTGATACTTGCTTGTCGATTTGTGCAATGCGTTTTTTTACGTCACTCTTTGTGGCATCGCTTGCAACAATAGTGGTCTTGTCTTTGTTGACAACAACCTTTCTTGCTTTACCAAGCATTTCTACTGTTACGTTTTCAAGTTTCATTCCTAATTCTTCAGAAATTAACTTGCCACCGGTAAGAATAGCGATGTCTTCTAGCATTGCTTTTCTTCGATCACCAAATCCTGGTGCTTTTACTGCACAGCACTTTAATACTTGTCGTAAGTTATTTACAACGAGTGTTGCTAGTGCTTCGCCTTCTACATCTTCAGCAATTATGAGAAGTGGTTTTCCTGCTCTTGCTACTTTTTCGAGTAATGGGATCATGTCAGCAAGAAGATTTATTTTCTTGTCTACACAGAGTAAATAAGGTTCTTCTAGTACTGATTCCATTCTTTCTTGCTCATTGACAAAATATGGTGAAATATAACCTTTGTCAAATTGCATTCCTTCTACTACTTCGAGTTCAGTGTCAACTAGTTTTTTTGATTCTTCAACAGTGATAACACCATCTCTGCCAACTTTGTCCATTGCTTGAGCAATCATCTTGCCTACTTCTGGATCGTTGCCAGCAGCAATTGTTGCTACTTGAGCAATTGATTGATTGTCTTTGACTGGTTGAGCAATCTTTTTGATTTCTTCAACTGCAATCTTTGTAGCCTCGTCTATCCCTCTTTTTAAGAGAATTGGGTTAGCACCAGCAGCTACATTTTTTAGACCTTCTTTAATTATTGCTTGGGCTAAGATTGATGCTGTAGTAGTTCCATCACCAGCAACATCGTTTGTTTTGCTAGCAACTTCTCTAATTAATTGAGCACCGGCATTTTCGAGGTGATTTTCAAGCTCAATTTCCTTAGCTATTGTTACACCGTCATTTACGATTTGGGGTGCACCAAATTTTTTTTCTAGAACTACGTTACGTCCAGCTGGTCCTAGTGTGACCTTTACTGTGTCAGCAACTGCATCAACACCTCGCTCGAGTGCTCTGCGTGCTTCTTCTGCATATATGATTTGTTTAGCCATTTTAAAGCCTCCTTTTTAATTAACCTTTTTAAATTATTTAACTACTGCCAAAATATCTCTTTCAGAAAGAATTAAATATTCTTCCCCGTCTAACTTGACTTCTGTACCACTGTATTTAGCAAAAAGTACAAGGTCGCCGTCTTTTACATCTAAAGGCTTTCTTTGTCCTTTATCGTCAACAGCTCCAGGACCTACTGCTATGATTTTTCCTTCTTGTGGTTTTTCTTTTGTTGTATCAGGTAGAAGTATTCCTCCTGATGTCTTTTCTTCAGGCTCTAATTTTTGAACGATTACTTTATCTTGAAGTGGTTTTAAAGTTCTTCTAGTTGCTGTAGCCAAGGTAATCACCCTCCTTTTTATTATTGCTATAACCTCCGGCCCATTTATTATTATTCTTTTAATCTAATGGAGTCAGTTAGAGACCAGCTAGACTAAAAGCTTTTTAAATAGACCAGTCCTAAAATTATTACTATAAAGAGGAGACATCCTAGTTTTTTTAGCAAAGATTTAATTTTTTATTGTTACCAAATTGACGGAATACGTGTTGACGATGGCTTTGTAAGTGTGTTGTTAAGATTGCCTATAGTTAACCTTTACAGATTGTTTTTGTATATACTCTCAAGATTGTAAATTACGCCACCGTATATTGTAGGTCTTACATTACCCAATGTATTTTGAACAGCGAATATCCTTAATGGAGAAACCAGATATATAAAAGGAAGTTTGTCATAAACAATTTCCTGAAACCTGTCATAGAGTGGTTTTCTATCTTGGAATTTTATAACTTTAGTTGCTTCATTAAAAATCTTATCAATTTCAATTTCCCAGTCTCTTGGTTTATGAGCCTTTTGATCAAACATATGTAATCTGCCATCCAGCTTCCAGACATTTGCACCTTCATTTGGTTCAAAAAAACCACCAGTAAATCCAATGATAATTGCTTCCCAGTCTCCAGAATCTGATCTACCTATTAGTGTATTAAAGTCAATTGGTCTAATGTTTACTTTTATCCCAAGTTTTTTTAAGTCATCCTGAATAATTACTGCAATAGCTTGTCTAGTATTATTTTCTGCATTAGTAAGAATAGTAAATTCAACTTTTTGCTTTTTTAAATCTAGAAGATCATTATTCTCATTCCAGGTAAATCCCCCTTGTTTAAGTAATTTTTTTGAAAGTATAAAATCTTGTTCATAGCCAGCTGCAATTTTTTTGTTTAGAAATATTGATGGTAATGATTCTGATGTAAAAAGAGGTTTTCCTACACCAGCTAAAACATTGTCTACAATTCCTCTTCTATCAACAGCATGTGAGATTGCTTGTCTAAAGTAAGTATTATCAAACCATTCTATAGTTTTACAGTTGCCCTTACAGTCTTTTTCTTTATGTAAATTAAAAACTAAAGATTCAGTTCCTGAACTTGGACCAAGATTTATAACTCGAAAGCTTTTCTTTTTTTCTCTATTTTTTACAAGAGCAACATCTTCACCTTTTACTGAAATTACATCTAGTTCATTTGCTAAGAATTTAAACAGTTCTAGGCTTGGGTCCTGGACTAGGGTATAAATGATTTTGTCAAAATATGGGAGTTTTTTATTTTGTGTATTTATTATGTAGTAATTCTTATTTTTTATAAATTCAATTCTTTCCCCTTGTACATAACGCGATAGCTTAAAAGGTCCGCTTGTTACAAAATCTTCAGGCTTAGTGCTGGTTCCCCAAAAACCAAGGAAAGCTTTTTTTTTGTCCTTTCCTGCATTTTTAAGTAGGGGCTCAAATATATGTTTTGGAGCAGGCTGATAACCTATCTGTCTTAAAAACGGTGCAAATACTATATGAGTCATAAACTCAACAGTTGTGTCATCGATTTTTTTAACAGTAGGATACTTTCCATCAATTAAGCAAAGAGATTGGAACCCACCCCCTTCTATACCAGTAAAAACAATATTATTCCAGGTAAAAACTACATCATCACTTGTAATTGGTATACCATCAGACCAGTTAATTCCTTTGCGAAGTTTAACGATAATTGTTTTTCCACCATCTTTAATTTCATAGCTTTTAGCAAGATGTGGAATAACTTCTCCGGTATCAGGATCTGTGTCAAATAAACTCTCAAAAAGCAATCCACCAAGGGTGCTGCTTGTATTATCGCTTGAAGCCCATAGATTAAATGTTTTAGGTCCTGAACCAAAGATTGAAAGGTTTAATGTCCCTCCAAATTTGCCAAGAGGCACTTGCACTTGCTTATAATCTGTCCCATCTATTGTTGTTGTTATAGGCTGAGGAGGAGGTTGTGCTAAGCATGGATGAACAAAACAAAAAACACATAAAATTAATAATCTAAAGTTTATTCTCATGACCTAGAAAAAATAATACAGTCTATGGAATAACTAACTTTTGCCCAATAGATAAAACACCAATTCTCTTCATGTTATTTGCCTTCATGATTTTAGAGATGTTTTCAGGAGATGGGTTTGCATAATATTTATTTGCAATTATCCATAATGAATCACCATTTCCTATAGTGTGGTATCTAACAGCTTGTGGTGTTTGTGTGTTTTGGGTACTAGGTATAGAAGGTAACACTTGTTTAGGAGGTTCTATTTTTTTAGCAGGTGCATTGAACCAGCTTACCCAAGATCCTCTAGGTACTTCTTTGGTTTGTGTTTGTGCTGGCTGACTTATGTTTACTATATGTGGAGCATCTATAGATTCAAGTCTTTGTCCATTTTCTTCTGGTATAGCTTGATTTTCTAATTTTTGTGTTACAGTCTTGTCTGCAGTTTTATCAGTCATAATTTTTGCTGATTCCTGGAATACAATTTGAGTGTCTGCTTTTGTTTTAATTTGATGAATACTCAGCTGAAAATATATTAGCCATACAGCTGATGTAGACATTACCCCAACTAAAAACCAGGTAAAATTTTTGAAAAGATTATTTTTGTTTTGTGATGTAGCTAGGTATTCTTCTTTATTTTGTGGCCAAAAATCACTTAGGAATGATTCTTCTTGTACTCTTTCTGCTACAGCTACATCTGATTGTTCATCAGAATCAGAGTAGATGGTATCGAGTAACTCAAATTCCTGTCTTGTGTATAGGTTTTGTTTTGGGTAGAAATATGCGTCAGTAGTATCATCTTTTATGTTTGTTTTGCTATTTGAATTCCTAAGTCTTTTCTGTCTAAACTTGTTTATCTGAGTTGTTTCTGCCATTCTGTGCCCTCCAAACTTAAACATTCTACATCAGTATTTATAAGGTCTTTAGATTGACCTAGTATAAAACGACTATACTAATCTTTTCAAAACATACAAACTGAAATTAAAACACTAATTATGTAGCTTTTATTTGAATGACAGCATTTTCTTTAGATTTGTTCATTATTACTTTTACTCATTAATTCTTACTTATAATGTAGTTTAATACTCATTTTATAGAAGATTAGTAATTTTTTTTGAACTAATAAAATTAAGCTTTGTAAAGAAGATTAAGATAATGTTATGCCTTTGTCATACTGCTTATCAAAGTTTTAATAAAGAAGATTTAATCTATATAGGTAAGTTATGACTATGAACTTAAAAAATAAAGCTCCAAATAAAAAAAAACAAAATAAGCAAACAAGTAAAAAACAATGCTTAGATATGGAAACTTTGCGGAAAAAAGAAATAAACAAACTAAAGTCAGCTTATAAAGCTGGAAAACTAAATTTTAGTTCAAAAGATATTGCTAAAGGGATTTTAGAAGACTTTAAAGAAGGAATAAGTACCAAATAAGAGAGCATTATTTTCCTATACAGAACTTGGTAAATATATTTGAAATAATATCTTCATTAATAATACGTCCTGCAATCTCATCAAGTTTTGAAACAGCTTTTTTTAACTCATCTGCAATTATGTCTTCAGTTACGTTTTGTCTTGCAAGATCTAATGCAAACCCAAGGCTTGAGTTACATTGAATTAAAAGTTCTTTTTGTCTTTGATTTATATAAATAGGATTTGCTAAGTGATTAGTCTTAGTATTGCAAAGAGATTTTATTTTTTTACTTATTAATTCTTTTAACTTATCAATGTTTGTGCCATATTTGGCTGAGATGGCTATGTCGTATTGATTTGTTTTCTCTGTTTGCTCAGTAAGCAAGTCTATTTTATTTCCAATAATGATCTTTGGTTTGCCATTAGAAAGTATTGAAAGTTGTTCAGTGTAATTTGCCAGATCTTTTGTAATATCAAATAATATTAGTGCCAGGTCAGAAATTTCTAATGCTGACCTACTTCTTTCTATACCAAGTTTTTCGGATTCGTTTAAATTAGCTTCATGTCGTATTCCTGCAGTATCTACTAATACAACAGTCCATCCATCAATTATGATTTTTTCTTCGAGAGTGTCTCTTGTTGTGCCAGGTTCATTTGTAACAATTGCTCTTTGATTTTCTAAAAGTTGATTTAGTAAGCTTGATTTACCAACATTTGGGGTTCCTATAATTGAAATCTTTATTCCTTCTCTTAAAAGTTGTCCTTCTTTGGCTCGTTCTATTAGATTGTCTATATTGAACTTGATTTGATTTAACTCTGTGACAATTTCATTGCTTTGAATAGGTGCTACATCCTGTGGAAATTCTATTGCACTTTCAATAACAGTAATCAGGTTAAATAGCTCTTCACGAAATAATTTCACCTTCTCTTTTAAAGAACCTTGCAATATGTTTGAAGCTGCTTGAATTGATCGAGCAGAATCAGCATGTATAAGTTCGTTTACAGCTTCAGCCTCAGTCAAATCAAGGCGACCATTTGTAAATGCCCGAAATGTAAACTCTCCAGCTTTTGCACGGCGGGCTCCGTTTTTTAAGCAAAGAGCAAGTATTGTTGATGCTATGTGTGTATTTCCATGGCAGAAGATTTCAATGGTGTCTTCACAGGTATAACTCTGAGGAGATTTGAACGGTAATAGTACTACCTCATCTAATACTTTATCGTTGTCAGGATCTTTTATAAAACCATGCAAGGCCTGCATGTGAGTAAATAGTATAGGTGTTTGCAGTTCATCTTCTGTTTTGTTTTTTGTAAAGATTTTTTTAGTAATATCCCAGCTATCATGTCCTGAGATCCGGATAGCAGTAATGCTACCTGTTCCAGGTGGTGTACAGATTGCACAGATGGTATCAGAAAGATTAAACATAGCAAATAGATTATAGCGTATGGATAAATAAACCTTTTACAGTGCAGATTTATAAGAAAAGGAATGGATAAAATTCTATTTTACAGAGATTCTTTTGGTGATGCTAACCAAACTATGGAGCAGTAGTAGCACTTACCTCATTTGAGCAATAAGTAGGTTGACGAGTTAATGGATTTATAACTGTACACCGTGCTAATAC
>JAHFBD010000097.1 GCA_023250175.1 Candidatus Melainabacteria bacterium | reverse complement strand
TTCAGCTGAACGACTTCCTTCTTCATACAGATGTCTTAAAGTTTTATCAGGATGCGTGTGAACTAGCTCAATCTCAGGAACAAGATTTGAAAGATAATTGCGAAGGTAAGGATCACCACCAGCATTTCTTTCATCTTTACTATAAGTATCATCAATCCAAATTGAAAGGGAAGGAATAAAAATCCAAACACGTTCTTCATCTACTTTATCAATCTCAGAATGAATTTGTTTCATTCCTGTTGATCGTTCTGCAAATATAATATTTATGCTCTTTCCTCCTCTCGGAGTAAGGCAATTTACTACTGATCTAAAAGAATACGGGTAGTTTGCTTTTAATGGTCCAGCAAATATTTCAAGGGCTCTTTTAGCACTATCTTTATCATCATAATGCTCAAGCATAAATTGCTCTATTTGTCCTAGATTAGGTTCAGCTTGAATATTTATTTTGCCAGCTAACAATGTCAATTTTTCACTTTCACCTAAGCTATCCCAAATATTACTCGCTAATACCTCAGAATTTATTGCTTCCTTGGCTAGATTAGTCACTCTAGGATTTACATCATACGAAGAATTTTGTGGTCTTGATTCTCTTTTGCTTGGAACCCAATTAGAAGGTTTTAAAAAACTAAGATAAGAAAAAATTCTCATGTAAATAAATTAAACTGCAAATTAAGATAACGCAATATGTACATGCACGCCTTGGTGAATTAACTAAGCTGCCTTCAATCCAAGGTTAAGATTCACAAGGTCTACAATATTGTTCTTACCTCGTTCACAAAGTGAGCGGGAACTAGTTCTCCAAGTTTTTTTAATGTAGTTTTAGTTTTTATAACCATATAATTTCCCAAGTTCCTCGATGAAATCGATAACTATAAATCTCGTTAATGCAGCATTGCTACTTATCCCTTGACCATATCTTTGCGGTATTTCTTTCCCCTATTTTGTGCTTGGGTAATAGTTCCCCATACTTGTATGAATTCATACAGCTTCTTCCCAAACTTACTACTAATGAGTTGTTATCAATTGAAAGTAAATCTTTTTTTGCAGTCTCAGTTAATGTACATAAATTTTTGTATTCGATAAATGGATGAGATGTATCGTCGTATTTTTCGTAAAACATATCCCTTAGCTTTTGTTTGTCTTGTCCACTCATTTGCTTATATAAATCAAGAGTCATATCATTTTCTAAAGCATGTTCAGCCGTATCATTGGCCCTAGCGACTGTAACCATTGGGTTTGCCGCAGTCTGAATGAGTCCTGAATAAGGAATTCTTTGAGTGTTAAGAGTAACTGGATACATAGCTTGATACGATTAAGCCACATCTTGATTTATATCGCAATCTGTTTTGATTAAAAAATTCTAAAGAGTAATTTTAACCTATATCCTCAAGTAACTTTCAAAGAGTAGGGGTTATTACAATCAACTCTGAAGCTGATATTCAAGATGCAGTAAAAGAAGAAGCAGAATTTTTAAAAGATTATTTATTCCCACTTTCAATATGTGCTAAATAATTTTCAGCTAAAGCATAAGTCATTCCGTGAAATAGCCCTTCTTCCTCTCTTACTTTTATATGAGCATCAATATACTTTGCTTTAGGATAGTTAACTCTTGGTTCAGTAGAAGGTATTGCTTTATATTCTTTGTAGATTTGAGGATTGCTTAAAAGTAAAATAACTAAATCATTAGCATCTTGAGCTGTATCTACTACAGTCACAAAGTAACTTTTATCAAAACGGGAAGATCTATATTCTTTATCAACAAATTGTTGGAGAAAATCAGGTAATTCACTTTTTGCTTTCTGTGCTTGAGGAAATCTACTTTCTGTTTGTATTCTAACTAGTTCAAAAGCTGCACTGATATCACGTACTGTTATTCCTGCCATATTTTTTCCTCGTACTTATAAAGTTTTAAATTTTCAATATCTCAATATTATCAAATTCAGTTCTTAACTTTCCATATTAGAAATATTAAATCTGTCTAATGTCATTAACCTAATTCAAATAGTTGTGTACTCAAGGCTAAGATTCATAAGATGGGAAACATCGTTAACTAAGTCTCCAAAATCTTTTTGTCTGTTAATTAAATATTAAGGTACGATAATAACAATTTATAGTACATTATCAATTTAAGATAGATTATAGTTTGTATTTGGATTTTCCAAAGTACCATCCAATAATTCGTTAACAGTTTTAGATACTAGCTGAAAAAATTCTTCCGAATAAAGGTCTTCACAATCGAGTAGTATAAAAGCTGTATCTTTATATGTAGGTGGCTTACCAAGACGATCGGGATTTAAGTGTGAATTTAAAAAAATCATTAAAAGAGTTTGTCCATCACTAGATCTTGAGATTGTGCATTGCACTTTATTAGTTTTTCTTTTGTCTAAGGCAAGCTCTATCTCTAACGCTTCATAATCTCTATTATCAGTGAATACTTTTTGAGCAAAATCTACTATTAGAGGTACAGTAGCCCCTGCAAAAAGCTTTATTTGATTTGTCCCAGAAGGTCTATAGTTTGCTGTAAGATTACTAACAGTCTTCCCTTTAAAAAACCAACCTTGAGTAATAGCTTTAAGATTCATGCAGCTATTATATAGTTATTCAAAAAGGTAAAAGTTAAGATCGATTAGTTTCTCTCAGAAATAAAGCAGCTTTTAACCCAGGTTAAGATTTACAAGGTGGGAAACATTGTTAACTAGGACTCCACCAAGTTTAATAACTTGAGTTAAGGCTTCTCTCAAAAAAGTTCTATAAGTATTTATGTACCCGAAGTTTTTATAATGCCGTGCAATTTGTTAACCCGAAACAGATTTAAATATGATTTAATTAATTCTCAAGCTAACCATTTAAGGAATTAATATGCCTGTAGTAACACTAGTTGAACCTAATAAGACTATTAATCTTATAAAGACTAACCGTATGGTTAATGACTTTGTGGAAATAGCCAGAGTCGATACTGTTTCAGATGGATCGAAAGTAGAAACAAATCAAGTTCCAAGCACAGGATCACAAAGAGAATTAGCTAAAATTCTTCGGGAGAAATTATCACAGATTCCTTTACTTGTTGATATTGATGTTGATGATAAAGCCGTTGTAACAGCAACCCTGCCAAGTAATATAGAAGCACCAAATGTCCAGATTCCAACAATTGGTTTATTTAGTCATATGGATCTTAATGGTGATGTGCCAACCGATAATATAGAACCAATAATTCATGAAAATTATCAGGGAGGAGATCTGGTACTAAGTCATGGAACTATCATCCCTGCAAAAGATTTAGACGGACATCTTGGCGAAAGCATCATAACTTCTAGTGGTAGAACATTGCTTGGAGCAGATGATAAGGCCGGTATTGCCGAAATCTTGGAAGTTCTTAGGGTTTACAGTGAACATCCTGAGTTACCACGACCCAAAATTAAAGTTGGTTTTACTCCAGACGAAGAGATTGGAAGAGGACTTGACTTTTTTGATATTGAAAAATTTGGGGCTGATGCCGCTTATACAATAGACGGAAGTATCCCTGGTGAAATTGAAGCTGAGACATTTAATGCTCACATGGTAAAAATAACCTTCAAGGGTTTAAATGTTCATCCAGGCTATGCAAAAGGTAAAATGATAAATAGTTTGCGTGCTATGGCTGACTTTATTTCCCGCCTTCCCAGAGATGAAGCACCAGAAACCACAGAAGAAAGGCAAGGATATATCCATCCAAATGAAGTTGGAGATAAATCTTCGGTTGAGCAATCCAGCCTTACTATTATAGTGAGGGATTTTGATTATGATCAATCTCTAAGACGTCTTGAAAGAATAAAAGAAATTGCTGAAGAAGTAAGAAAACTTAATTCAGGTTGTTCTATTGAAATAAAAATAAGAGAACAATATAGAAATATGAGAGAATCTATTGCAAAAAAACCTGAAGTAGTTGAATATGCAAAACAAGGTATTCTGGACACAGGACTAGTACTGGTAGACAAACCAATTCGTGGTGGAACAGATGGTTCTCATTTGTCTCTTCGAGGGTTACCAACTCCAAATCTTGCTGCAGGAGGACACAACTTTCATTCTTTACGCGAGTTTGTAACTATTCCAGATATGGAAAAATGTGCAGCCACAATTATAAACACAATGAGTGTTTGGATAAAAAGATTAGGAAAGTAAACAGTTCAGGTTTTTAAGCAGTTTTTTTTATCTGGGTTAAGACAAGCTGGGGTTTCTTTCAATCAATCCTTTCACAGAATAGGTTTTACTAGATGAGGCAGATAAACTATATACACAAGTAAGTTAAAAAATTATTTCAACTCAACCAAAAACAAATCTGGTGGTGGGTAACTAAGCCGCCTTGCCTCGCTCAAAGAGTGAGCAGGAACTAGGACTCCAAATTCTGGATCAACACAAATTACAATTCTTCAATTCCTTGAAATCTAAGGTGAAAGGCAGGAACTTTTTTAGGTCCAAATTGAACCATATAAGTACATTTATTTTGTTGTATTTCAATTATTCTTTTTATCTCATCAATTGGACTTGCAATTGGGTTAATGATATCTTCATATCCATTAGTAAAACTACCTGCAGCACCTCCTTGTCCAAACCTAAGGTTATCAGGGCTCATTTCATAACTTGTTACACCATAGTGACTAACTATATTTCCTATAAATTTATATTCTCTATTACTCTGTACCCATTGCTGTGTTTGCGATATGAAATCTCCTGATGTAGGTGTTGCCCCTTCAATTAAGTATTCAGCTGAACGACTTCCTTCTTCATACAGATGTCTTAAAGTTTTATCAGGATGCGTGTGAACTAGCTCAATCTCAGGAACAAGATTTGAAAGATAATTGCGAAGGTAAGGATCACCACCAACATTTCTTTCATCTTTACTATAAGTATCATCAATCCAAATAGACAGGGAGGGGATAAAAATCCAAGTATGTTCCTCTTCTGCTTTATTAATCGCAGAATGAATTTGTTTTATTCCTAATGCTCGATCCTCGAATACAACATTTAATCTCTTCCCTTCTCTAGGAGCTAGGTCTTCAACTTTTTTATATACTGAAAGACAAGCTTATGAATTACTCTAAAAGTTCCAGAACAGACCTAGTATTAATTACTTTAGCAAACTCATTATTTAAACTTGCTAAATGGACTCTATGAACTAGTTCAGCAGGATAAATTTCTTCTGTAAAAGGATCAATTCTATCAAATGTACAAGTTGCATCACCAATAATATATGTAGTAAAGCCAAGATTTGCTGCAAGCCTTGTAGAGGTTGAAACACAGTGGTCAGAAGATATTCCAACTATTATTAAAGTATCAACTTGGTTCTCTATACAATAAGTTTCTAAGTCAGTACCAGTAAAGCAACTATTTACATTTTTCTGGAAAATTACTTCTCCATCTGCAGGTTGTGCAGAACGATAAAAATCACAACTTTCTAGTTCGGGTCTAAGTACAGAATTGGATTCAACTGAACAATGTTGGATATGTATAATTGGTCTACTAGAATCACGCCAGGCTTTTAATAATATTTCAACATTTCTGCTTAAGTCAGGATTATTTCTATTTCCCCATTTTTGATCATCAAATCCTTTTTGCATATCAATAACTACCAAGGCCGCATTCTTTGGAATCTTTGGTTGCTGAATAAGTCGCTCGATTCTTTTACTCTGGCTTGTTGCAATTTGTGAGTTCGGTTTAAAAATTCTTATTGTCATTGTTTACTCCTGTTACTAAGCATTATAACCATATTGGTAACCCTTTATTAAGTGAGCCATCTCATGAGGATTAAGGTTAACAAAGTGGAAAACATCGTTAACTAGTCCTCTAAAAAATTATAGGTTTAACTTGTCTGAATCTTCTAGTGAGCAGAGTTTTGGTAGAGCTGAAGTCAAAATAAGAAATATTCTTATTTTATACATTCCAAGTGAGTAGATTTTGATATGTTTCTTCTATTGCTTCTTCAAAAGCAGTCCGAAGTTTTTCAATTGCATTGTAATCTGGAGTTAGTGTTGTAGGGTCATGCGTAACCGAAGTATCATATTCAAGTTGACATGACACGATAGGCTTATCAGTATTCAGAAGAGAAGCACTGTTGTTAGTATTATATCTTCTTGCTATATAACCACACTTATTTGGTGTTTCAAAGTAAGTATTTATACCTACCTCATCAACTAAACCTCTTTTTTTAAGAGCCAAATGAAATTGGTATGAAAGCTCTTTAAGAAATTGAGGATCACAAGTTAATACCACATCACTTTTACTAGTATCGGCTACACCATAATCACCACCATTGATAAGATTAAATGGTTTTATCTTCCGTAGATTACCATCAATATTTATTTCATAACTATTTTCATACGGTGCTGTGTTATCCCATGCAACCACAACTCCGGGTCTTGTAAAGCTTTGGATTTGAGCAAGCATAGCATTATGATAAGTCCAATATATGTTCTTCAAGATGAGAGCTTTTTCATTATCTGTAGGCTCCTGAGTTAGATTCCAAACTCTATGCTTTTCAGGATTTCCAAAATCAAACTCAGGAAATAAAGTTGGGTTATCTAATGCTCTGTTAAGATCAACAATACCTCTGCTATATTCACTCTTGAATGGTGGGAGTCCATGAGTAGGTACAGTTAAATCTGTTCCCAAATCTGAAAATTGTAACCGTTGCTCTTCAGTTAAACCACATCTTTTATTGAAATTACCAAAATCAAAACTAGCGCTAGCATGATGTGCACTATATAATATGGGGAGTACTTTTGACATTGTACTTATTGTAATCCAAGTGAGGTAGGTATAGCAACTTCAGCTGGTAGCTTATTGTAGGCTTGGTTAAGAACCCCTAGATTTAAACTTAATGACGCTGTTGATAAACCTGCTGTAAAAGATTTTTAAATATGAAGGTTTATCTATTTTGTATTTTTTATACAAAATCTTCTAAAAAACTACAGTTTTAATTTTGTATCTTCTTGTTGTTAAAGACACAATAAGTTATAGTTTACTTAATTTAAAGAGGCAAATAAATGAAAGCAGATCCTGTCGGTGTTAAGCCAAGTGTAGCACCCAGTAACATACAACCAGTAACAAACTATACAACTCTACAACCAAGTCCAATAGATATAGAGCCTCTGTCATTATCTGCAAGAATAACTCCACAGTTACCACCTCAATTTATTAATAAAACATATGATGGTCACGAACTTGCACTTACAGAGCAAGAGTTAACTGACATAATTAATAATCTTACTTTAAAAATTGTTTTTAATCCGGAAGAAGCATATAACAATCTGGCTAATGGTGATAAAAAAGCACTTTTACATTTAATTAAGGCTGCTGAAATTTTAAACCTTGTTTTTTTACAGCAAGATCATGAAAAAGATATATCTTTAAAATTTACTTTAGAAGAAGCATCTAGAGCTGGAGATGAACATGCTAAGAAAGCACTAACAATATTTAAGATATTTAATGGTATAGAAGGAAAAAATGGACTTACTCCTGAACCAGTCAGACTATTTAAAGATTTAAGTTTGAATCCAGGAAAAAATGTTTTTCCACCTGATATAACAAAGGAAGAATTAATAGATTATTTGAAAAAAAATATTCATAAAACAAGTGGGATTTTAAGTAACGATACTGTTGTAAGGCGTGATGAGAATGGGCTGGTTGCAATACCTTACTCTATCTATTTCAGAAAAGAATATGAGTTTGCTGCAAAAGAATTATTACTAGCAGCGAGAGAAACTACACATAAAGGATTTGCTAACTATTTAAGATTACAAGCACAAGCTATGGTTACTCCATCTGATCCAGAGTTTGCCTACAAAGCAGATGTTGCATGGGCAAACTTAGAAGGAGCACCATTAG
>JAHFBD010000286.1 GCA_023250175.1 Candidatus Melainabacteria bacterium | reverse complement strand
AAATTTGAACTTATAAGAAATTTTGCAGAACAAATGTTAAGAGCAGCTGAATTTATGGCTTTTAATGGAAAAGTGTATCACTCAAGAATTATATTCTTTAAAACTGACAATCCTGAAGAAGAAAGAGTAATTGCCTTAGAACAGATGTATATGCACTACAGGAAATATCTTGATGCTGGAATTGCTGAGATTGCTACTAATGAAGTATTTTTATTAGAAAGGCTTGATGAATTACTTTTGCATACCAAAACAAATATATAAAGTTCTTTGTAAGACCTTGATTAAAACTTAATTCACATGAGAGACTGTCAATAGTTTAATTTTCAACTTGTTTTTTAAGGAGTATTTTATACACGTCGTACCTGTAGTTTATATAATAACCAGAAACCCAGAGTTGCTTGCAACAAGCTCTAAGTTTCAGAAAAATCCTGCATTTGGGGATGGAGTAACTGTCATTCCAAGAACGGAGCTCCCAAAAGGGTTATATAGTACAGAAGGAGTTCAATTACATCAAGAACTACAAGCAGAAGACAGAAGTAAATTTGAATTTTTTGCATTGCTGGATCTTAGAACTTTAGAGCGAACAACCATTAATTATTATTTAGAGGAAATGCAGAGATCTCAAGGAGATACCGAGCAAGTCCCTGAACTTAGAGTCATATTATTTGGTGATCGTCAAATTTCTTTTGATAGAGCCGTTGACATAGTAGTTCGAGAGATAGATAATTTGAAGGAACAAGAAACAGAAACAAGTTTGCCTGAAATTTAATATAATTCTCTTGTTTCCATTACAGAGATCTTATGTCAACGCAAACATTAACGGAGGCAAAAATGTCACATCACGATTTACTAAAAGATCAAGTAGCAATTGTTACCGGCTCAGGCCGCGGGATTGGTTTATCCATTGCAAAAAAATTAGCAAGTGCAGGTGCTAATGCCATTATTACTGACATGTCACAAGAAGCTGCAGATTCAGGGGTAAAAGAAATTACAGATGCAGGATTAAAAGCTTCTGGTTTTGTATGCAATGTTACAGATGTAGCAAGTATAGAAAAGATGACAAATGATGTCATGGAAAAATTTGGGCGGATTGATATTTTAGTTAATAATGCAGGAATTACAAAAGATACTTTGTTTATGAGAATGAAACTTGAGGATTGGACTGCTGTTATAGAAACAAATCTTACAAGTATTTTTAAAGTTACTCAGTCCGTAGTCAAGCATATGTCAAAAGCAAACTACGGGCGGATTGTAAACATAGCCAGCGTTATAGGTATTCACGGAAACATGGGTCAGGCAAATTATGCAGCTTCAAAAGCAGGTGCAATTGCTTTGACTAAAACCCTTGCAAAAGAATATGCCTCTAGAAATGTTACAGCCAATGCAATTGCTCCAGGGTTTATAGACACTGCAATGACTCAAAAATTAAAACCAGAAATAAAAGAACAATATATGAAATTTATCCCACTTGGAAGATTTGGCTCACCAGATGATGTAGCAGAAGCTGCTTATTATTTTTGTACTGGCGGATCATATGTTACTGGACAAGTAATCGTCGTAGATGGCGGAATGTTTATGTAATATGAACCTATGAATATTGACCTTGAAAAACTTGGAGTAGACATTCGAAATAGTTTTTCTTTGCTGCTTGATTCTTACCTACCAAAAGAACTTTTAAATAAAGACAATTTAAAAATTATAAGTGTTGCATGCGGAAAATTTATTGACGCTGAATGTTTGATTTCATATTTTGCAAAGCATAAGAAAAAAATTAGACTTTATGGAATTGAAATTGATGAAAGTCTTATTAATAACGCAAAAGAGAGATTGTTAAAAGATGAAAAAAAAGACTGTATTTTTTTAAAGCAAGCTGATGCAACTGCTCTTGAGAATTATGAAGAGTGGCTTTTGGATGGGGTCTTTGATTTAGTAATTGTTCGTCATCCTGAAATTACTTTTAATACACAAGTATTTATGAAAATATTTTCCTTATGTGCCGCTATACTTGATAAAGATCGTTTTATGCTTGTTACAACTCATCATGAGAGTGAAAGAAAAGCAACAAAATTATTGTTTGAGATGTTGAAGGTTAATGTATTAATTGATATAGAAAATGAAAAGGCAGTATCTATTGACAAGGGTTCTGAAAAAGCATTTGCTGACAAATTTCTGTTGATCGCAAAGGTATAGAATATTTAATATATTTTTAAGTTCTATATTTATATGTCAATGCGTTTTCTAGTTAAGTATTCTATGATATTCTTTACCGGAGCTAACAGTTAAGTGGGGGAGATATGACTAAAGTTATGGATAGACAAGAAGCACTGGAAAGAGTTAAAAAAGTAGTTTGTTCACAATTAAGTGTTGAAACGTCAGAAGTTACTGAATCAGCAAGTTTTACCGGAGATTTAGGAGCTGATTCACTTGATACTGTTGAATTAGTTATGGCATTTGAAGAAGAGTTTGGCGTAGAGATTCCTGATGAATCAGCAGAAAAAATAACCACTGTTGGTCAAGCAGTTGATTATATTGTTTCTC
>JAHFBD010000285.1 GCA_023250175.1 Candidatus Melainabacteria bacterium | reverse complement strand
CAAAATATACTGCTTCTGTTTTTGGTTCTCGGTTTATTTGGTCTGATTTTTTCATTCTCCAACTATCCCAAGAACCTCTATTTTTTTCTATTTACTTTTCCTCAATTGGTAAAACTCGAGTGGAAAAAATATGTATGATAATCAACAAGAAATAGAGGAAATAACTTTAACTTTTTCTAAAAAAGATTTTGACAAAGTAAAAGCAGGTGCTTATTTCAATAACTATGATTCTTTGGAGGAGTTTGTTGTTGATACTGTTGTCAATGAAGTAGAAGCAGAAAAACAACGGCATTTAAAAGCTAAACAAGGAAACAAAATTAAACAATAAACAGGTTTTCAGTACTAATCTAAAAGCATTTTTTGTTTTTGGATTAGTAATAACTTTTTCTAAATTAATAAAAAAGAGATTAAAATGGTTGTAAGCAATAGTGAAAATAAATTTGGTACAAATCTATTTGTTGATAAACAAACAAATTCACTGTTTATTTGTCCTAATTGCTGTAGCGAACAGTTAAAAGTTAGAATGATTAAGCGTAATAATAAATGCTATTATTGCAAAAACTGTAAAAAAACGACAGAAAAACCAATAGAATTAAACAAAAATAATGAAAAACTAGAATGGATTTGCCCTTGTTGTAAATTTGGAAAATTGGTTCGCAACGGAACGAGTAGTAATGGAAAAAAGGTATATTTTTGTGGTACTTGTAGTAAGCATACTATAAATCCTATAATTGTTAAAAAAAGTGTTGAGCCTATAACCAATATTACTTGTTCTAAATGCCAAAGTGACAAACTAAAAAGAAAAGGTTTTGATGAACTGGGTAAACAGCTTTACTACTGTTTTAATTGCAAAAAACGTACAGTAAAAGTTAATAATCATTTGACTTTTGCTTTTGTGGAAAGTCAAGATGATAGCTAGTGTTTAATGGTCAGGTCTCTCAGTAGGACTTTTATCACCTGAACCAGGTAATGGCGGATTTGTTCCACCATGTTTTTCAGATTCTAGTAATGAAGATACACCAGAATAGCGATATATTACTGGTGCTTGGTTCTGGAATAGCCCACCAGTATCGGCTGTTGGCCCATAAGTCGAGTATAATTCTCTACCTAATATCCTAAGATAGCTTGATAATTGTCCACGATGATGAGCCGTGTGAGCAATCCTTCTGACTAGCACCCAAGCATGAGTACGTTCAACATCAAAAAACTTTGTTGTTTCCTCAAACCAATCTTCCTGCTTTGTAGACAGACGTAAGAGCCTCTTTTCAGATGCATCAGCATACTGAAGCAAAAATGCAAGACGGGTCTCTTGTTCTGGTAAAGGTGGAACTCCAATATCAATTCCAAGCATTGTTTTCATCCATATATCTTCACTCACGCACTGGTGAACCATGTGTTCATGTGGTGTACGAGCACGTGGTTCTGGTCGCAATTGCATATCGCTATCTTTAAACTGAGACCATATAGAAAGAGTTTTCAACCTTTCAGTTTCCAATGTATCAAGCAGAAAATCATAACGATGCATCTTAATCATCCATACCCATTGAACT
Source organism: Candidatus Melainabacteria bacterium (assembly GCA_023250175.1). Taxonomy (GTDB): domain Bacteria; phylum Cyanobacteriota; class Vampirovibrionia; order 2-02-FULL-35-15; family 2-02-FULL-35-15; genus JAHFBD01. The sequence continues at coordinate 1,007 of JAHFBD010000285.1, read as the reverse complement.
TAATAAATTTAGCTCTGTAGTATACACTCAGTTATTTGATTTACCTAAGAACTATGAAAATGATTCATTAGAATGGATAGTAGAAGAGTTTGTAGGATAAAAATTGATGGTAAGGTTTATTTGTTGGGCAGTTAATTAATCTTTATCAGGATCACGAGGATCAAGGAGTAGTTTAATACCATCAAGAATCTGATTAACACGCTTACTAGAAAGACTACCGATATAATCATCTAAATGGGTTTTATCAACAGTGAAGAGTTGAGATACAACAACAACACAATCTTTAGGTAAATGAGCCTCACCAGATTTAAGAAGGACGTTGCCAGGAGCATTAGCAAGTTTGAGATTAGAGGTAATAGAACAAACTATAGCAGTGTTGATACGACTAGAATTAAATAGATTATTTTGGACTATAACATGAGGGTGTTTGTAAGCAGGTTCAGAGCCTTCAGCCTCTCCCAAATCAATCCAGAAAACATCACCTTGTTTAATCACCATTGACCGTTCACTATTCACCATTGGCCTTGGACAATCTTGCGATGTTTAGTAGCCATGTTTTTTAGATAAGTTTTTTCCTCAGAGCTAGGCTCATCTTGATAAACAAGGTTTATTTGCTCAAGGATGATTTTATTGTTATGGCGTTGGATAAATTCTTCTAGTGCCAAAACAAATAAATGGCTACGAGGCACATTCATTTCTTGAGCAAGAGAATCTGCTTGGTCAAAGAGTGTTTTTTCTAGGGAGATAGCAGTTTTTATTGTACTCATAAATATTGTTATACTTTTTAGAATACTATAAGTATAACAACAGTAAATTCCTTATTCAATAGTTTTGTACAAAACAAAAAATATTAGCTTGTTCAGTAGGAGAAAAGGCAACGAGTAGCAAATAAAATCACCAAAAGGAAGTTTTTTAGTTTGTTCATTAGGTAAAGATAAAGATAAATGTGGTTATTTGTCAGGTGTACCAAGAAATCGCAAGCAATCTAACGCTCTACTTACTAACAA
>JAHFBD010000284.1 GCA_023250175.1 Candidatus Melainabacteria bacterium | reverse complement strand
AACAAAATCCAAGTATCTACAATTCTAGTATTTATATTGCTCAACTTATTTTTACAAAATGGCAATGCCTTTACCATTCCAGACATCACAGCAATAGGTACAGATCCAGAAATTGTATCATTTAGCACCAAATACTTAACTCCTGGAGATAAGATAAAAATTATAGGTAATAATTTTTTTGAATATCCAAAGTCTGCGAACAAACTAAGAATTAATAATTATCCAATAAGAATCACTTCTGCAACAAAGAATGAAATTGAATTCGTTGTTCCTAAGATACCACTAGGGAAAGCACGAGTTAAATTTTATACTTCATACTTAGGATATAAAAGCAAAGAAATTATTTATCCAAACAATGAAAAAGATTTTTTATATTTAGCTTTAAATGCACCTGAAATAAATCATGCAAATATAACCTCCGTAAAGCCCGATTCTGAAATCTTGGTTTATGGTTCATTTATGCTTAGTTATCCTATTTATTTTCAAGTCAACGATGATGTAATTAAAGCAAATATCATTTCAAAAGAACTCTGCAAAATAAAACTTCCAAAGAAGCTACCAATCGGTCCATTTACTTTAAGATTTTTCTATAAAAGATTTATTTCAAACAACAATCAATATACTGAATCAGCAAGAAGCATTGATTTACTTTTCTATAATACAGAAGCTGGTATACCAAAAGCAATTAAAATTAAATTATCTCAAAATTATTTCAATTCTCAAGAATCCTTCAATAAAGAATATCCTTACCAAATTGAACTAATCTTTAATGATTTAAAGAATACTACTAATATCACTAATTATGCACAAGTTATTTTAAACAATGATAATAAAATAATCGAAGTTAATCCTACAACAAAAACATTTAAGCTAAAAAAGGAAGGAACAGCAAAACTTTATACTACATTTACCTGGTTACCTACAAATTTAACACTACAAGACGAAACAATAATAACTATTAGCTCTCCACAAAAACCAAGATTTCAAGAAGTGATTATTAATGAGGTTTTTCCTTTTGCTACGCCTGCCATACAAGCTACCGATGCAAACAATGATGGCTTTGCAAAAATAAGTGACGATTTTATTGAAATTAAAAATGTAATTAATCATGAAATAGACTTAACTGGATGTAAGATTTTAGTCGATGATGCAAAACCATATTTCGAATTTTCACAAAACACTGTTTTATCACCTAATACATACTTTGCAATATTTGGGAAAACCACAAATGAAAAAGAATTTAATCTCCCCTCAAGCGGAGCAACAATAGAACTCTTGTGTAACAATAATACTATTGATTACTCTTACTATCCAAGTGGAAAAGCGGGTGATCCTTCCTGGCAAAGAAAAAATGATTTAACAGGTTTTACAAAACATCCAAATAAACTATTTTCTCCTGGAGAACCATTTGAAGAAAATATTTTAATAACCGATAATATTCAGCCAAGTACTATAAAACAATTACCGCTACCATTACTTAACTCTGGTCCTATTTCTAATTCTCAAACCCTAGAGCTAAAAGAAATTACTGCAATTCCCGGTGCCTTATTATTTGAAGATTCACAAACTCAACAACTAACTATATTTGCAGAGTACTTAAATGGAGAAAAGGAAGATATAACAAATGAATGTTCTTTTAAGGTTTCTCCACAAGACACGATCATTAAACTAGAACCTGGTGGACTAGTAAAACCTCTAGCAAATGGAACAGCTACAATAGAAATTTCATTTGAAAATAAAACTATTGAGGTAATTACAAATGTAAATTTCATAAGCAAAGTTCAGCCAAAACAATTAATTATAAATGAAATACTAGCTGCACCTGTTTTAGATACAAACAAAGATTCAATCTTTAAAAGTGATCAGGATGAGTTTATAGAAATTGTCAATATTTCAGGAATACCTTTAGATCTTAGTAACCTCACAATTTCTGACAATATAAGATCAAGACACATAATTCCAGTGGGCACTATTTTAAATAACCTTGAACCTTTAATAATATTTGGCGGGGGTGATATTACAACTTTTTCATCCACAATAAAATCCCAGGCTGCTAGTACAGGCTCATTAAGTCTAAATAATAGTGGACAAGAACAAGTAACAATTTCCACCAGCACCAATCAAATAATCGATCAAATCATTTTTGATAATACAAACTTACAAGGAGTTTCATTAAATCGTCTCCCTGACTTAAGCTTTAATACATTAATTGCACACAATAAATTATTAAAAGCCATAGATAACTTTTCTCCTGGAACAAGAATCGATAATAGTTTATTTTCAACCCCGCCACAAGATGGTCTGGGGTTATTAAAAAGCTCAAGCTCAAGTGGAATTATTTCAACATCTTCCGGTACTTTTTTTATAAGTAGTTCATCTAGCACTAGTTCCGGCACTACAAATCCTATTTTAACTTCAAGCTCATCAGGATTAATTATTAAAAGTTCTTCCAGTACAAGCTCTGGAACTATAAATCCTATCTTGACTTCAAGTTCATCAGGGTTCATTACTCAAAGTTCTTCCAGTACAAGCTCTGGAACTATAAATCCTATCTTGACTT
>JAHFBD010000096.1 GCA_023250175.1 Candidatus Melainabacteria bacterium | reverse complement strand
GAATTTAATAAGATTAGAGTTGTAGATAATTTAAATATTGAAATTAATACTGGTGAAATCTTTGAGTTTTTAGGACCTAATGGTTCTGGTAAGTCTACTACGATTAAAATGCTCTGCGGATTAATTGTTCCTACTAGTGGCAGTGCGATTTTAAATGGAAAAAGTGTGTTAACTAGCTCTGAACAGATAAAAAAAGAAATAGGTTATATGTCTCAAAAATTTAGTTTATATGAGGATTTGACAATTTTGCAGAATCTACAGTTTTATAGTCTTTTATATAACAATAATGAGCATAATGAATCTGAACAGATAAACAGTTTGCTTAAGCTAACACGAATAGAAAATGAAAAGAATAAACAAGTTGGGAAACTATCAGGTGGTTATAAACAAAGACTTGCTTTAGCTTGTTCGCTTATTCATAATCCACAAATTATTTTTTTAGATGAACCAACGGCTGGTATTGATCCTGTGGCTAGGAAAGAAATTTGGGATTTATTTTTTAAGTTAGCAAGTGAAGGCTTAACACTTTTTATTACTACTCATTATATGGATGAAGCTGAGCGATGTAATAAACTAGGGTATATTCGTGATGGTAAATTAATTGCTTATGGTGAAACTGAAAAATTAGCGAATTCAAAACAAGCGCTTGAAGATCTTTTTGTGAATCTTAGCACTGAAGTTAATAACTAAAATGATAAATAGAATCTTAAAATCCAATTCATTTTTCTGGGGCTTAAAAGCAATAATTTTTAAAGAAATAATTCATATATTAAATGATAGATTAACTCTTTCTTTGGCTTTACTTATACCAGCAATTCAATTAATTATTTATGGCTTTGCCATTGACATGGATGTTAAAAATATAAAAAGTGCTTTTCTTGATTTTGATAAAACAAACTATTCCAGACTACTCTCAGAAAATCTTATAAACTCAGGATATTTTAATATAAAATTTTATCCTGATAATGAAAAAGAACTAGTAAACAATATTGTAGAAGGTAAAGTGAAAACAGGTTTTATTATTCCGAAAAACTTTCAAGCTAATATATTGCATAATGATTCTACACAAATACAAATATTGGTAGATGGCTCAGATTCTTCAATTGCTCAACAGGCTTCAAATACGGCGAATCTTATTATTCAAAATTTTACTTTTATGTTATTAGAAAACAATATAAATTTTAATACAAAAATAATTGAACCCAGAGTAAGGGTTTTATTTAATCCAGATCTTAAAAGCACTAATTTTATGATTCCAGGATTATTGGGTGTAATAATGCAAATAATCACTACTTTTTTAACAGCGTTAGCCATTGTTAAAGAAAAAGAAAAAGGTACTTTAGAGCAGCTTATGGTTACACCTGTAGGGCATGGAGGGCTTTTATTCGGAAAACTAATTCCATATGCAGGAATTGGTTTTGCTCAATTTATTGTAGTTATTTTAATAATGACATTTGTTTTTAAGGTTCCAATACAAGGAAATTTATTTTTGCTTTTTATCTTGTCAGCAATATTTTTATTTTCTAGTTTATCCCTTGGATTGTTAATATCAACAGCTGTTGAAAACCTCTCTCAAGCTACTCAATTAATTCAGCTTATAATTATCCCATCAATTTTACTAAGTGGCTTTATCTTCCCTAGAGAAAACATGCCAACTATAATGTATATAATTAGTTATTTTATTCCATTAACATATTTTTTAGAAATATTGCGTGGAATTATATTAAGAGGAGCAGGCTTTACTCAGTTAATCCACAACATTATCCCACTTCTTTTATATGGAACAGTAGTAATGTCTTTTGCTTTGAGAAGATTTAAAAAACAAGTTGCTTAATAAACTTGTGAAAGTAGAAAAGTGAAAGTAGAAAATACAACTATTTTTCAACATCATATGCTACAGCAATTCTACTTACTAACCCCTTGCTGTTTTTAGCTTCTACGATAATTACATCAAATGTGTCTGCCTTACTTTCTTCTTTCGGAGTCCATGTTAAAACTGAACTTGCTCTATTTTTGGCGGTTTCTTCTAGCTTAAAGTCATACTTTACAGATGATTTTGGGTAGGCAGTTGAACTTAATGTTTCTGATGGATCCATGTCAAACATTAAAAATTCTAGAGTAATAGGTTGTCCTACTTTAGCTTTTTCTATAAATACTTTGTTGAAGTATTCAGTTTCTTTTCCTTTTAATACTATTGCAGGAGGTATTTGTCGTGGTGGTTCAGTAGCCGCTGGGGCTGGCATTGTGTTTTGTGGTGGTGGTGCAGCATTGGGTTCTTGTGCAAAAATGTTATTAGCATTTAAGCTAAAAAATATAATTAATAGAATTAAAATACTTTTGATTTTCATAATTTTTCCTCTCCTTATTACTACTCTTTATATTCTTCCACCAATAATTTTTTTTATTTATCTAATTTTAAAATTATAAGTATGCTTTACATTATAAAGGGCTAACCCCAAGTTTTTCAAATAATTGTTTATCTTTATTGATTTGTGGATTATCTGTTGTAAGTAATTTTTCTCCAATAAAAATGCTATTAGCTCCTGCTAAAAAGCATAAAGTTTGAAGTTCATTATTCATGCTTAGTCTTCCTGCAGAAAGCCTTACTTTTGCTTTAGGTATAAAGATCCTACTTGTTGCAATAGTACGTACCAGCTCAAAAGAATCAATTTCATTTTGCTCAGAAAGAGGGGTTCCTGGAACTTTTACTAAAACATTTATAGGTACAGACTCTGGTTGAGGATTTAAATTAGATAAGGTTTTTATTAATTCTATTCTATCTTCTTTATCTTCACCAAGTCCTATAATGCCTCCACAACATAATTGAATACCAGCACTTGCTAAGTACTGAATTGTTTGTAAGCGATCTTCATAGGTTCTTGTTGTAATTATTTCTTTATAAAATTTGCTAGAAGTATCTAAATTGTGATTATATGCGGTTAATCCAGCCTCTTTTAATTTATGAGCTTGCTTTTCTGTTAACATACCTAGCGTACAGCAAACTTCTACGTTTAATTTAGACACCTCTTTGACAATATCTAAAATCTCATCAAAATCCGAATTGTCAGGAATATTTTTCCAGGCTGCTCCCATACAAAATCTTGTTGCACCGCTATTTTTAGCTGCATTTGCTTGTTCAAGAACTTCTTTTTTTGATAGTAAGCTATATTTTTCTATATCTGTTTTATACCTTGAACTTTGTGGACAATATTTACAATCTTCGGGACAATTACCACTTTTAATATTACTTAAAGTACAGAGTTGAATCTTATTGTGAGGCTGATACTGTCTATGTATTGTTTGTGCTTCATAAACTAATTCTAATAAGGGTTTATTATAGATATTGCTAATATCCTCTGTTAAATAGGTAGCTTTTTTTTCTTCTAAGTTTAACAATGTACTTTTACCCCATTAGTATTTTTGTAATTTGTATAAATATCAGACTTATACGTGTTAGCTGTTAACTCAATTCTCTCATGGTCTTTAGAAGAAAGACAATAATCTGTAAAATTAATATTTAATTGTACTTGAAAAGCTCTTTTTAAATCTGTAATTGCTTGATCTCTTTGAATATTGAAACCTGTTAATTGTCTTATTAAATCAAGTTTTATTGCTCCATGTTGCATAATAAAAATACCTTTTCTATATTGAGCACTACCGATGATTTTTATATCATTTATAACAATATCAGCAGGGGTCTTAGACATAAAACAATCAAACTCACTCTTATAGTTTTTATTAGAGTCTCCAAAATTAGCGATTAATCCATATTTTTTTAAAAAGAGCAATAAGACCCCACCAATTTCATAATAAATAGTTTTTGCTTTACTTGAAGATTTTAAAAATACTGAATATGTTAACTCATTCTCTGGCTTATGGTGTAAAACTGCTTGCCCGCCACTTAGTCTTTTTACGATAGGGTAAGAATTTTCAAAATTATTATAGTTAATATTTTGATTCATTCCAATTGATAATGTTTCTTGGTTCCAAGAGTATAGTCTAAGTAATGGATTTGAAATTGTTTCTTCTATAAAAGAATTTAGTAAATAAGAATCACAAGCCATATTAAAATAGCCATTGTTTGGAGCTGTCAGTAAATAAAACCAATTATTTATTGTTTTATCAGTTTTATCAGATGAATGATTCATTGGTTACTTGGTATTACTTTCCAATTTATTGTTAATGTTATTTAGCTCGTTTTGGCTTAATTTGCCAAGTTCACTTTCAGGTGTTAATTCTATGACTTTAGTAAAATATTTAATTGCACTTTTTTTGTTTTTTTCAATTGTTTCCATAATGCCAAGATGATAATATGCTTCAGCCAGGTCTGGTCTTAATTCAATTACTTTCTGAAAAAATAATTTTGCTTTTTTTAAATCCTTTGCCTTTTCATTCAATAATCCAATATTAAAGTTTGCTTCATAAGAATCAGGTTTTGTTTTTAAAACCTCATCAAACTGAGCTCTTGATTTATCTAAATCTCCATTTAAGTAATAAGCATAGCCTAATATATTACGCACAATAAAAATATCGAGTGAGACAGGGAGGTCTCCAGATGATGTGGGTGAAGGGTTTTGTCTGTCTATTAATGGCAATAACAAGTTAATGGCTTCAGTATATTGTTCTTTGTCAATATATAGTTTTGCAAGATTATACTTTGCAAAAAATAGATTTTGATCCTTTAATAGAACCTCTTTGTATAGAGATTCTGCTTTGTCAAGATTTAATATTAGTTGTTCTTCTAAAGCTCTGTTGTATTTTACATGTAATTGTTCTTCTTGTATATTTTGTTCATTCAAAAAAATAATTTTTACAAGGTTATCTCTTGTAGATAAAATATGTGGTTTAAAATCTTTTCTGTTTATAGAGTCTTTAAATTCCAAAACAACTAAAAGCTTGTTTGATAAATCGTCAGCTAATTGTTCAACAGTAATATTACTAATAAAATCAAGGTTAGCTAATAATTCTTTTTTCTTTTCATCGTCAAATGTATATGATTTATGATAAGTAGAATCCAAAAGTTCAATTGTTAATTTCAGTGTTTTGTTCGGTTCATTAATCACATTAAACTTAACAGCGGGATATTTTTTTGCAACGTCTAATAAGAGTAATTTGTCTTCAGCGTGTAGAGCAATGATTTCTGAAATGATTGTTTGTGGGTAAGCTGAAGAGGTCTGGAAAATAAAAACAAGAAACAATAAACAAGCTTTTAACCAGTTTTTTGTTTTATCTTTTGATTTTAATATTTTCCCCATTGGTTTTTATACAAATTCACTTAATCTCGAATCTAGTTTTTTAAATTCACCATTCATATTAATTGGGATACTTGGTTCAGCTAGTAAAAAATTTCTATTTAGTATTTCTTCTTTTAGAGTTTTACATATTTCAAAAGCATATGCCATGCTGGATAAGGAAGCTGTTAAAGTAGGTTTGTTGTTAATTAAAACAGTACTTGTTCTTAGCTCATTATAAGTGCATTGTCCTAGTATTGGTTTTGAGCGTCTTGGTATAGAAAAGTCAATAATTGTAGTGTTTATCATATCATCAGTAATTGCTAAATGTTCTGCGATTTCATCATTTAAGACAGGGATTGGTATACCAATCCCAACATATAAAACAGGTCCAAATGATTTAATAAATCCACCACGTATCCATTTGGGATGCATGTTTTCAATGTCTACAAAAAGAGATAAAGTTGTCGATGGGCCAACAGGTATATTATGTTTGTTTTTATGTTGGCTTGGATTATGATTGCTGCCATGTCCTAATATGACTCCTCTTGAGCCAGCTACCCAGATATTTGTACCTGTGCCAATTGTTTTACAGGCGGGATCATTAATAAGTGGATTTAAGTAGCTTGAGGAGTTAAATGTAGAATTCTCAAGCTTTGCAATTAACGTTCCCATATTTGAATTAATATCTTTATCTCCGGAGTTTGCAGCAACAATACTATTTTGATTTATAGCTTGATTTAAAAATAACCTAGCATAATTTAAATCTTTTAAATTAAACCAGGTTTCAAATTCTTTGGCAGGAAAAACCTCAAGGTTTCTTCCTGCAGCTTTTAAGTGTAAATCTTTTTTGCAAACCAAGTCTTCTACTATAGAAGAGCCGCTGTATTCAATGTTGTTTTTAGAGGATGAAACGCTTGAAATAATTACATCTGTAGGACCAGTAATACAAGCAGGAATATCATTGATAGAAGCATCCATGAAATAAATTAAAGGATCTGTTTGACCAAAGCTTAGATATAAAAAAGCATTTGTATTTATTTCAAAGGTTGCACATGTAACGATATCAATGTTTTCTGAAAAGTGTTTAATCCCTTTTTCTTTTATTAAAATCTTTGCTTCACTTGCAGTAAGCACCTGGGCTTTGTTAGTTTTTATTTTATTGTTAATTTCATCAATTGTTTGTGGCATAGCTATATTCTAGCGTATAGCCTGAGGTCTGTAAAAAACTTAAAAGAGTCATTCTTGACATATCCTCAAAAAAATTTGCAGACTCTATACTAGGTTCTTTACCATCAGCTATTGATCTTATGCGATACGCTATCATATGAAATATGCCAATTACAAAAAAAACAAATATTGCTGTCCTTTGTGGTGGTATCTCAAATGAAAGAGAGATTTCTTCCAGATCTGGTAAAAACTGTTTTTCAGCTTTAGATCGATTAGGTTATTCAAATATTTTTTTAATAGATGTTAAGAGCATTGATGATTTAATTGGTTTAAAAGAAAAACAAATTGAAGTTGCTTTTTTAGTTACTCATGGAAAATGGGGAGAAGATGGAGCTATCCAAGGAGTTCTTGAATGGCTTAGGATACCTTATACAGGTTCATCTATTCTTGGAAGTTCGATTTCAATGGATAAGTGGCTGACTAAGCGGATTGCAATTAGTTCAAATATACTAACTCCAAAAGCTTTATTATTAACGCGGACAAATAAAGAAGTGGTAAATGCACAAAAACTATGGACGGAATTATCAGGTAATAATAAAGCTGTTTTTGTAAAACCTAAAGATGATGGTTCAAGTGTAAACACTTTTAAAATAAAAAGCTCAGAAGAATTAGATTACAAAATTAAAAATGTGGATCTTGAGGAATCTGATTATTTAATTGAGGAGTTTATTTCAGGGAGAGAACTTACAGTTAGTATCTTAGAAATTAATAATAAACCAACTGTTTTACCGATATTAGAGTTGAAACCTAAAAATGAGTTTTATGATTATCAAGCTAAATATACAAAAGGAATGACAGAATTTATTCTTCCAGCACAAATAGAAAAAAATATAAAAGAAGAAATTGAGGACAATTCTCTAAAACTGTTTTTAAATACTTATTGTTCATCCTTTGCAAGAATGGACTACATTCTTTATGAAAATAGAGAACCTTATCTTTTAGAAATAAATTCTCTTCCGGGTATGACAGATACAAGTGATCTCCCAGCTCAGGCAAAATGTTCTGGAATTGAATATGATGAACTTGTAGAAATTATTTTAAAGACAGCAAGATTACATAAATAAGTAAAAACTCTAAAGGTTATACAAAATTTCTTGCAGGGTTTCTAAATCTTGTAATATTTGGCTGAAACAATAACATTAATCTTCCTGTTGGACCATTTCTTTGTTTTGCAATGATAATTTCAGCTTCTCCCTTATTTTGTGTTTCGGGATTATAGTATTCATCTCTATAAATAAACATGACAATATCAGCATCTTGTTCAATAGAACCACTTTCTCTTAAGTCAGAAAGCATTGGTTTTTTATTTTGTCGTGCTTCAACGGCTCTTGATAACTGACTTAGGGCAACTACGGGGACTTCTAACTCTCTTGCAAAAGCTTTAAGTCCACGTGATATATCTGATATTTCTTGAACCCGATTATCTGTTCTTTGGGCTTCTATTAACTGCAAATAATCAATAACTACTAAGTCAAGAGAACCTAATTCAGCTTTTAGTCTTCTTGCCTTTGCTTTCATTTCCATAACTGAAAGCACT
>JAHFBD010000283.1 GCA_023250175.1 Candidatus Melainabacteria bacterium | reverse complement strand
GCTGAAATTCCCATACTGGTATACAACTTTAATTTCTCAACAATCACAGGAACTTGTCTGGCATCCAAATAAAATGCTATAGCACTACCCACAAAAGCTCCACAAAGTGCATCTACCAAATACAGCCTCCATGTCTGCACTTTTCCCTGTTTCTTAATAAGATAAACCACATCTCGCAATAAACTCATTCCTGCGGATGACAAGAGTCCTATTGCTAGGCCAAACCAGACACGCTCTGACATTTCTTTTTGAAACATGCCACTAGTAATCATGTAAGAGAATCCCAGACCAACAATAGTTCCTCGCACATAGAGAGTTGCATTACGATAGCTGTAACGTACTCTATCAATAAATGCTATGCTACCGTCAAAAGTTTCAATAATTGTTTTCAGCAATGGAAAAGTCAACGTACCTACTAAAGCACCAATTATTAGAGGAAACTTTTTCAATATTTCCTGCAATGCAACAACCCCCAAACACATATGAATCAAATACAAGAAAGTCATTAAGAATCCACTATAGATCATGCCCTTTTTTGTGCCTTTTACAACATGGTCTGAGATACTTTCCCAAGACGGTGGTGTGCGCTTGCTGCCATCTAAAAAAATACCTGTAATAAGATATACTTCTCCCCACAGTCCACCAAAAGCAAAGGATGATGCCAAGATAGCAGCGATGGCTCTCACATATACTGGCATGGCTGCAATAGCAATACTTGATCCAAGATCTGCAATTAAAGGAGCTATAACCACGCTTAAGGAAACCAAAGATATTAATCCATGGGCTTTAGAAGTATTAAGAATTTTTCCTTTGATAATATATCGCAGCCCATTAACAACAATTTCATTAAAACAAAAAATAATTATAAAACGAGCTGCTATTTCTAAAAATTTTGGCCAAGCAGAAAAAAATCCTAAAGTGATACTATTGAATAACATTTGCAGGACAACATTATTTTGCGCCATTAGCAACCAACCAAAAAAGAAAGGAGTACCTACCAATAAGATTCCTGGAACAAACTGTATATGCTTCCCATAAGAACCCATCCAATAGGCATTATAAATATGATAAACCAAGAAAACAGTTACTGCTGTAATATTACTAAGCATAAAAAATTGTGTTATAGAAGATGGTGCTTGTAAGATATCTATCCTGTTGGATGTCGCAGCTAAAATTCCTGTTAAAAGCACATTCTGAAATACTTCAACAGGTGTAAGATACTTTCCTGTAAGACAATATTTTAGAATTTGAGATATAAGCATCCCTAATATGCCTATGGCCAAGAAACTAAAACTAAATCCTAGATCTAGAGAACTTACAGTCCCCATCTGATGAATCTTTAATATTCCTGTAACCATCAACACAATAACAATTCCATAAAGAAAATCTATCGTAGCTCTAGAAAAACTAGATGCTTTTGAAGAATCAATACTTTGCTCTTTATTATTTGCATTTGTTCGTCGCTTACCTATAACGGCTGCCAGCAAACCTAATATCAAACTAAGAATAACTACCGATGCCACTTTGATCAGAATGAAATATTTTTGTAATGCCGTTTGTTTATAAAACTCTAAATCAAATTGTAATGTGCCATCTAATGACTCAGCATTGCTCGCTGGACTCACCACAAATACTGCTTCATTAAGTTTACCAATCAAATTCCAATCAATAGCTTCTTGTGCAAAATTCCAACCCGTCTTTAAGTTAAGAGGAATAGACTGCATTATATTTTCCCCTTTAAGCTCCACTTTGACGGCAATTTGATCGAGTTGTTTGGGATCAATAATTTTTACTCTTATCTTAACGGCATCTGCAACTTCTGGTGTCAAACCAGCAGGATAACTTTTCGACCAAGCCCCCACGATAACACCCCTGGGCATGGAATAATTAAATTCTAAAATCTCTTTCTTGAATTGTTCTTCATATACAAAGTACGCATCTCCACCACCTGCTCCTATATTAAAGGCTCCAAATTCTTGAGCATCAGATAAATCAAAAAAACTTTTGCTTTTAGATTGTTCGGAATCTCCACTAACGGCTGATTCATCCGCATCTGCAATAGCGCTTTTTGGACTACCAATAATACTGGTATCCACTGTCTCAGAAATCGAGGATGATTCTTGGCCCCCCTGTGTCTTGTCAACACCACTTTCAGAGCTGTCTACATTTTTAGATACTGCAGTATTAGTATTAATGATAGAGGTTGTTTCTAAAGGCTTGGCCGTAGTTTGTGGGGCAGTTTGTAAATTAACAAACTCTAAATCTACCTGTAACACACCATTAGCAGTCTCAACACCTTCCAAAATACTCACTTCAAATACAACTTCACTAAGCTCACCAATTTGTGCCCAGTTAATAGTTTCTTGAAATGATTTCCAAAATGGTTCTAGGTCTAGACCAATCTCTTGAATACCTGCTGTTCCTTTGAGATACAACTTCAGCGAAATCTGATTTATCTGATTAAAATCCGGAACATAAACTCCAGCTTGAATTGTATTGATGGTTGATTTATTCAATTCAGCAGGAAAGCCTTTAAACCAAAGTTTAGAGGATGATTCTTTGGAAACTGTATATTTAAAC
>JAHFBD010000095.1 GCA_023250175.1 Candidatus Melainabacteria bacterium | reverse complement strand
TGGATTAATATTATCTTCTACCTTGGTATTTCAATGGTTTATAAATGAATTTAAACTACAATTTGTACAATGGTATGTAGTATTAGGATTATTGCTAGTTATTTTTGGAATTCAAACAATGTTGTTTAATTTAGTCTTTCAAGCATTTTCAATTAAGATAAATGTAGGTAAAAATAAGGAGTAAACTATAATTTCTAAAGAATATTCTTCTAGTCAAGTTAATTCTTAGAATAGGTTGCTTTTAAAACAAATTTTTAGCCCAATTGCAAGAATAGCAATTCAGAATTATAAGATGTATTACAATAGAGAATATTTATAGAATGCTTGTATGGGATTCAATCCGATTAATACAGATTTCAGGTATCATATTTAGATTAAATTTATTTTGCATTGTGCAAAAATAAGAGAGGCAATATATGATAAAAAGCAATCGATGGGTATTACTCTCTGCGTTATTAATTTGGTTTATCCTTGTTCTATTCCACATTTATAGGACACCCATTGATCATTTATCTCATGATTTTGGTTCTCATTTAAGCTATACAGAAGTAATTATAAGAGAACATAGATTGCCTAAACCTTATGAGGATGGTGGGTATCCTCCACTATATTACTTAATTAACAGTGTAATTGCACCTGAATCACTGAAAGCTGATAAAACATTTCATATAGATTGGGTCAGGAAGCTTTCAGCTTTATATGGTGCAATGAGCATATTAATTTTTTATTGGGTTTTAAATGTGGACTCTAAAACTGCACCTCGCTTGTTACTTGCTTTGCTGTATATTTTTACTACACCAAAGTTTATTTTTGTTTTTTCAACTTATAATAATGATTCTTTGGCAACTTTATGCGGAATAGCTATTGTAGCTTTAAGCTATAAACTATACTTAAAGTGGTCTGACTTGAAGGCACTATTACTCTTGGTAGCTGCTGTTGCAGGGTTGTATACTAAATACACAATTGCATTGCCGATACTTGGGATAATGTTTCTGTGCATAGTACAAATTGGGAAAAGCAAACGTTTTTGTAAAACAGAATCAAAATTAATATTAATACTATTGCTATCAATAATGGCTATTTTACCTTGGTGTTTATTGCATAATTACAAAGATACAAAAGAATTTTTCCCACGCCATTTTGAACTCAGTTCACTGAAAAGAATTTGGACCATTGATGACAATTTAAAAGTTTTAAAAGTTATAACAAGAATTCCTTATGTAAATAGCTATCCAGATGAATGGGAAGATCCATTTGCACATACCTCGTGGGGTTATGTTAATAAGTCTACTAAAAGTTTTGACTATTGGGCTTATTCGATGGTAACTTCTATTTTAGATGAATATGGATTTAGCTATCCTGGCGTGGCAAATTTTTGGTTATTGTTGTGCTTACACCTGCTTACATATTTGCTAGTACTAAAGAATGTAATAAAGTCAAATATTCAAAGATTATCAGGCATATTAATTTTACTTTCACATTTAGGGGCAATTGCAACTATTCCTTTTTATATCTTTTCTGGGTTTATAATGACCCCAGGATTTTTTGAATATCGTTATATATGTTGGAATTGGATAGTTTGGGGAGCCTTATATATAAAGGCACTTTCAGAATCAACTTTGCTAAGTACTATGCTTGTTCGAATAATGTTTGTATCAGTAATTCTACATCTTTATATTTTATTTACATATGTAAGATTGCCATAATTTATTACAATTAATTTATATAGAAATAGCTATCAAGCAAGTTAAATTGATATTATAAAAAGCAGATGAAACTTAAATTAGCTATATTACTATATTTAATCTTAGCTTTCTATATTTGGACAGCAACGTATGGGAAAGATTCATTTTACTTAGAAAACAATCATGGTGGTTATTATAACCTTTTAACTGATGCTTTTTTAATTGGTAAGCTGCACTTATTAGAAGAGCCAAGGCAAGAACTTTTAGATTCTTCAAACCCATATGATTCGTCATTTAATGGTCCATATAGACTTCATGATGCTTCCTTATACAAAGGAAAATATTATTTATACTTTGGAGCTACTCCTGCATTAGTAGTTTATATACCATATAGAATATTTACGAAACTTGGTATCCCTGATAACTTAGTTGTTCTTCTGTTTTGCTTTGGTACATTGTTTTGGTCAACTTTATTCCTTATGTATTTGCATAAAAACTATTTTAGCTCTGTACCACAGTGGATGTTGTTATTAGTGGTATCTTCAGTTGCATTTGGTAATGTTTCTCCTTACCTATTAAGACGACCATTTATGTATGAAGTAGCCATTTCATGTGGTATCTTTTTTTTAACAGGAGCTATATATTTATTATGTAGCTCCTGTTTGCATTCTCATAAATCTAATTTTAATTTATTTAAGATTTGCTTGGGAAGCACCTTTTTAGGTCTTGCTGCAGGTGGACGTCCCCAGATATCTTTAACAGGATTTGTAATTGTTGTTTTGTTGTTAATTTATACTATTAGAGATACTCAATATACAATACAATTAAAAAAGGCAACAATACTTTGCCTTGCAATTCCCTTTATTAGTTGCTTAATAAGCATCTTTTTATATAATTACCTAAGATTTGATAATCCTTTTGAGTTTGGCATTAAGTATGTTCTGATGGACCATCATTATCTGGGTTATAAAAACTGGGATCTTAAATTTTTTCCAGCTCAATTGTTCTTATTTTTGTTTAGAGAACCAGAATTCAATTCAATGTTTCCCTTTGTTCATTTATCAAGAGTACTTCCACCAACATTACAACCAAGTGTCTTATTTTGGCTGGAAAGAAATACTGGTTTATTATATGCAACTCCTTTTGTTTTAATCTTATTTTTGTCTCCTTTTATTTATTGGTTAAATAGTATTTTTAATTGCAAAGTACTTTGTTCAAAAAATAAAATCATACAAAATTCTATTTTGATTACTTTAGCTATTCCTTTGGTGTTGAATATTATTTTACTATTATTGCGCTCGTTCTCATTGGATACGCCAATAGAAATCTTGGAGAAGTTACAGCAATCGGTACCAGTATATATTTATGCTGGCTTAATTCTTTTAAGCCAAATTATTGTTTGGCTTATTAAAGTAACTAAGAATTGTGGTACCCAGTGCCAATTCAATATAAAATTTCCATATGTAGAATTTATAATTTTATTATTCTGTGGAATTATTCATTTATTAGTAGTGCTTTTTGGTTCTCTATCTACATTTAGATATGTTGCTGATTTCTCAATATTCTTTATCTTATTGGCAGGAATTGTTTGGTTTTTCTTTGATCTATTATTAGTTAATAACAAACCAGCTAAAATATTTTTAAGAAGTATCGGTACTGTTTTAGCTTTAGGAACAATTTGGTGTGGATTTGCTTTGTCAATATTTGGTTGTTATGAAGGTCTTAAAGTAGGTAATCCTGAGCAATTCTATAAGCTGGAAGCTTTATTTAGTCCTGTTTCAATCTTTATTAGCTCGTTATTAAATTAGAAGAGATTAGGTTATTAAATACCAATAAAATTAGCAGGAAGGTAATTAATATACTTAGATAAGTCAACCTTTTTTCTTACCCCATCAGGATATAATATTTCTAATTGACCAGTTGTAGAATCATATATAGTGATTTCATCTTTCCCATCACCATTAATATCAAGTGGTATTGGAATTCCACTTCTTGTATCTAATGTGGTATTTCTAGCGATAGGGTTATCAGTAAATTTTACTTCCAAGGTGTTGGTCGGAGGAGTCCAAAAAGCAATATCTACCTTACCATTTCCATCATAATCCCCAGGTACGAAGATTACATTAGTATTTATAGTACGTGTTTGAATTTGGGTAGGGTTATATTCTTTTGATGATAGATAAATAGAAGTATTGCCATTCTGTACCCCGTAAATTATATAATCACTTTTTTTATCATCATCTATATTTGAACTGATAGCGATGTCTGTAGATTTACCTCCAAAGCTTTTAGATATATAGCTATAATTTGTAGCTGATAGTAAAGCTGGCCATCTGGAATCTCGCATATTAAAACATGAATAATCACATTTTGAGTCTCCATCCAGGTCTGCGGGTATTGGAATTTCTTCACGGTCTGAACAAGCTGTTCTAGTAGGTTCTTTAGATGAATCTGAAGATCTAAGAATTAACCAGGTTGCATTGATTTTATTGAACAATGCCACATCCGTCTTCCCATCTCCATCATAGTCAGAAGGAATAGGAATAAGCAAATCAGTACCATTGTAATTGGCTAGAATGGTTTTAGATAAATCAATTTCTTCTTCTCTTTGATCTTTTCCATAGATAATAAACCACTTTTTACCTTTTTGATCAAAGAATGCAATGTCCGAAATTTTATCCCCATCAAAATCATTTGATTTAGCATTATAAATAGCAAAGTATGGACATTCTGCAATTTGTTTTATAAAACCAGGAATTGGTTCTTTGTTTTCTTCACTAAAAAGCTTTGTAATTAGCTCAGCTTTATTTGGCGGGTCTTGATCTAATAAATCAGGATTTATTTCATAAAGCTCTTTTAAACCAGAAGGATCGTTCACATCTTTATTATTACTTACTACAAGTTTTACACCACCATTTAAATAAGCATTTAAAAGTCTTGTTCTAACCTGTGGTGGCATAATTGCTTTTACAATAAGAGGAGTTAAATATAGCCACTTTATATTGTGCTCTTTCCAGAAGTCTTTATCTAGAAAAAACGATCTCCTGAAATTTTCTTCACCCTGAGGTAAGATTTCTTTTCTAACAGGAAAATCCAAAATATTTATATCGTTTATACTTAATAAATTGTTTAATGATGTATATTTGGAAAAAAGCTCTGCATAATGGTGCTCAGCAACAATGGTCTGGTCTTTTACATTATGTGCTTTCAAATACTGTACAAAAGGATACTCTTCTGAATTAGGATCAAGGCTAGGCAGCTCTTCAGTAGCTGGAAAAGTTTGATATCCTACATACTTTAGTGAGTTTCCATCTAGTCTAAGCACTGATCTTTCTTTATCTCCAAAAGCAAAGAACATTAAACTGCTAAAACCAAGAATAAAAAATACTAGTCCATAAAATATTTTTATTTTCTTTTCATCAAGTTTAAACTGTTCAATTGCTTTTTCTCTCAGGAAATCTATAGAAAGTGGTAGTGAAAATGCTGCTATTAAGTTTCCAGCTAGCATTATCTTCCCCACGCCAGCATCGGGAACAGCGATAAAGAAAGCTATTACATAGCTTACTATAAAAAATGGAAGAGTAAAGAATACCCAGTTTTGTTTTAGTTTATATGCTTTATAAAATCCAAAGCCATATAAAGCAAGAAGAGCAATATTTGTATTAAATGGTCCAAACTTTTTATCGATAGTGGATGTCCCTAAATTAAAGTAAGTTATTAGAGAAGCATAGTCCTTTCCAACTCTAAGCCAGTTTCCATGCACAAATCCAAGCACTATTGTTACAAGCAATAATATTCCAATAGCTTTTAATTTTTCTTTCCATTCTTTGGAGTCACTAGAATTTAGATCGTCAATAAGTGGAATTGGCGAGAAGAATAAGTAGACTAACATCCCAAAAAGTAAAATCACAAACTTACTAAAGTCTATGATTACAAGGCTGCTTAAAAATGCTCCAAGTAATAAGGTAAATCTTAAATTCCTTTCTCCTTCAAAAAATCTAAAAAGTAAATAAAGAGCAATTAAGAAAAAGAAAATCCCAAGTCCAACAGGGGGTGCAAAGAACCAGTGTAAAACTGAACCAGACCAGGCAGCTGAGTCTATTAGTCTTGTTTGTGTGAGGTATTGTATCTTTTCTAAGAACTTTGTAGGGACGGTTTCTCCCGGATTTTTAGTAAATAAATTTGTAATAGGTCCCCATGCAAGAAATGCTCCAAATGGAACCAAGTATTTATTAACAGGGTTTGTATTTAAAAACTTAATGGCAAGAGCATAAAGTGCCAAAAGACTAAGATTTAAAAAAACTAAAAGTAAAATATCAAGAGATACTTCTGGATGTGCTCCTGAACATTTTGAAATGATTGCACCTAATATATCTGAACCATAGTGATATTTTTGAGCTATGCTTGGGGCAAAGGAATATTTGGGTGGGTAGTTGCCAGTTAATAATGTGTTTATGTTAAACACATGTGAGTTTCCTGAACCAAAACGATCTAATTTCGTAGAAGAGAATGCTGTAAGACCATAGATAAGATTAATCACCCCAAATAAAATCCAGAAATATTTGTCGGTGTTTTGTTTAAAGAAGTTTTGAAGATTGTCTTTTACAAAAAATTGTTTTAGGTTAGCAAGAACTTGTTTAAACTCTTTCAATTGCCATCCCATCGTAGCTATACATGAGCCAAGAGCTATATAGAGACCAATGTTAAAGTCTTTTATAATTGTGCCAATTAGATTTAGTATTATTAAAAATGATGCTGCACCTAAAGCAATGTTAATTAAATTTGATAAAAGATTTTGGTCTTCAGTAACTTTTAATTCTTTTTTAGCAACATGACCAAGAAACCAAAATAAAAAAACAAGAATTATTGAAATAACCAAAGCTAATAGTGTTTGCATTTTTTTCTCCTATATCAGAATAAATTTAGACGAATGCTTCTAAAAAATGGAGCATATGATTACAATTGGTGATGTATTTGTTAACATATCTCTTATTTATATTTATATAATCTGGATTATATAAATAGTATAATCACGATTATATTAATTGCTTATGATAAAAAGGCTGCAAATGAATCACGCCCTCACAATAATCATCCCGGCATACAATGAATCCAAAAGGATTTTAAAATCCTTAAATGATATAGACGTATTTATTCTGAGCAACAGTTTGTCTAATTTCTGGAAGGTAATTGTTGTAAATGATGGCAGTATTGATGAAACCGAAAAGGTTGTAAATGATTGGGTTAAAGAAAATTGTAAGAATAAAGAATGTTATAGCTTAATAAGTTATTTACCAAATAAAGGAAAAGGCTTTGCTGTAAAAGAGGGCTTTTTAAATGCAAATACTGAGCTTGTTTTGTATACAGATGCTGATGGTGCCTGTCCTATAGAAGAAGTAAAAAAACTACTTGAGTGCATTGATAGTGGATTTGATGTAGTAGCGGGCTCGCGTATTTTAAAGGATGAAAAATCAAAAGTGAAAATGACTTTAAAGAGGCGATTTATAGGATGGTGTTTTCATATGATTTTAAGCACTTTAAATCTTGCAAGTATTGAAGATACTCAGTGTGGCTTTAAGCTCTTTAAAACAAGAGCAGCTAAAAAAATAATTAGTAAACAACAATGCTTTAACTATTCATTTGACATAGAATATTTGTTTTTATCAAAATTGCTTGGTTATAAAATAAAAGAAGTGCCGGTAAATTGGTATCATGTGAAAGGGTCAAAAGTTAATCTTTATGTAGATTCAATAAAGATGTTTATTGAGGTTTTAAAAATACGCTTTCTTTATAAGTATAATGTTACAGAAAACAAATGACAGAAACAATTGAAAACCAGGAACACCAAGTACAACCTACTCAAACTAAAACAGATACAAAAGGATATTTCTTTCTTTCTACTAGAATGGAAAGAATAGTATTTCTTGTATTAGTGACTTTTATTTCAGCAGCTCCTCTTATTTTTAGAGATGGTCTTCCTGCTCATGCTGATTGGCATAGTCATGCAGCCAATGCTTATCAATTTAAGAGAGCATTTTGGCAAGGACAGTGGGTTCCACGCTGGCTGGATACTATGATGTTTGGCTATGGAATGCCAAAGTTTAATTATTATGCTCCTTTTTTTTACTATCTCTATACGATTTTAGAGTTATTTTTTAGGAATTCTTTTTACTCAATGAAATGGCTCATTGTTTTAACGATGGCTTTAAATACTTTGTTTGGATATTTATACTTAAAAAAACATGGTTCTTCTATAGCTAGTACATTGGTAATGTTCTTTGTGATTTTTGCACCTGCAATGCATGCTTATACTTATAACAATAATTTCCCGACAAATACATTAGCTGTCCCTTTTATATT
>JAHFBD010000094.1 GCA_023250175.1 Candidatus Melainabacteria bacterium | reverse complement strand
TCATGTCATGGCAGTAGGACAAGAAAATGCTTTACCAAGTATTATTCAGTTCTTAACAAACTCTAAACTATCACCAATTCACTAATAAATTTACCTAATAACTTTTTATGCTATTAAAATCGAGGGGTACCCCTGAGTATTAAACCTGCAATATGTGCATATTTTATTTGAAATACTGTTACTTTGACGAGTATTTTAATTAAGAGGTATTTATTATGAAACTTGTAAAAAGTTTATTGTTGACTTTAGTATTAGCTGTACTTATCTGTTTATCTTCCTTTGCAGACGATGATTGTATCCAATACCAAATCGACGGTGGTATGAGTTATGGCTTTGCAACTTGTACCCTAGACCCCAATGCAGATCAGGATTGTGCTGATGTAGGCGATGACTATGAAATTGTAGAAAGCATTTGTTGCTGTGTACATTAAATTAGGAGAGTATATGAAATTTATTTATTATATTTTATTAATCGGAGTACTACTAAATTTATCTCCTTGTTATGCATTTTGTGGAGATACTGAGGCCGATGAAAATGACAAACAATGCAATTCATCCTGTAATGGCACTGATGAAGATGTAAAAGGATGTATGCCATCAACTCCTGGAACTTGTCCAGAAGGTAACCATGCACAGGACGTGTGCTGCTGTAAGGATTAGTTAATAATTTTGCCAATCTTAGAATTCTCGAGTAACAAATACTAAGGTGAGTCTATTTCTACCTTGCTAACTATTACTATGAAAGCACAAACTTGTTTTTCCATATATATAGTAAAAATATATAGTAAAATATATTTATTCTAAAAAAGAGAGGAATAAAGATGGATATTCAAAAGATGTTAAAGGATGCTGAAAAGCTACAAAAGTCATTATCAGTTGCACAGCAAGAACTAAGCAAAATAGATGTAACAGGAACTGCTGGTAACGGACTTATAGAAATTGCAATGAGTGCTCAGGGTGAAATCAGAAATATTAAAATCAAAAAAGAAGCAGTAGATCCAAATGATGTTGAAACCCTTGAAGATTTAATTCTTTCTGCCTTTAAAGACGCTACAAATAAAGCAGTTGCTGTATCACAAGAAAAATTAGGAAAATTAACTGGCGGAATGAATCTCCCCTTTTTACAATAATTTGATTTGTGGTTTGTTTACATCTTTAATTTTGGATTGTTAGAATAATTGGTTTCTACCTACCGCTGGTTTTTTCGCTGCACTCCCAAAACCGGCTTTCCAGAGTACTTCCGGTCTGCCATTTATAACATCTTATAGATTTTACTGAATAAATCAGATAAAATCTTACCTTATAAGTTGGTTGCTTAGAAATATTATGCTAGCCAGGTAGTAACAATAATTGCTTAATATGAAATATACTCGCCCTTTACTAAAACTAATAGAAGAGTTCCAGAAATTTCCAGGGGTAGGACCAAAATCTGCACAAAGAATGGCTTTCCATGTTTTAAATAAGAATATAAAGGATGTTGAAGAATTATCAAAAACCATTATAGAAGCAAAAACACAAATCAAAAAATGCTCTACTTGCCAAAACCTAAGTGCTCTTGACCCTTGTGAAATATGCTCCAATACATCAAGAGATCTTGGAACTATTTGCCTAGTATCTGAACCCAGAGATTTATTAGCAATTGAAAGAACAAACGGTTTCAAGGGAATGTACCATGTGCTTGGTGGTTTAATTTCTCCAATCGATGGTATCGGACCCGAACAACTAGCAATAAAAGATCTTCTACAAAGAGTAGGTAAAAATAATTTACATGAGGTTATCCTAGCACTGGATACAAGTACTGAAGGTGAAGCAACAACCCTATACCTTCATAGAATTCTCTCACCAATTTGCACTAAAATAACAAGATTAGGCTTTGGTTTACCTGTAGGTAGTGAACTGGAATATGCCGATGAGCTTACACTAACTAGAGCCTTAGAAAATAGGACAGAAATAATCTAAAGTAAAAACGCATTGAAATGTATATAATATTAATATGAAAACGGTAAAACTTAAAAACACGGTCTGGGGAGATGGAAAAACCTTACCACTAATAGCTGGACCATGTGTTATAGAAAGCAAAGACATTGTATTTAGAACAGCCGAAAAACTAAAAACTATTTGTGAAAAACTTAAACTGCCTTTTATATTTAAGTCATCTTATGATAAAGCTAACAGAACATCTATTGATAGCTTTAGGGGCCATGGTATAGAAGAAGGACTAGAAATATTAAATCAGGTAAAAAAAGAATTTGGCGTATTTGTTTTATCAGATGTTCATGAAATAAGTGAAATCGAGCTAGTAAAAGACATTCTTGATATTATTCAAATACCTGCTTTTCTATGTAGGCAAACAAATCTCATTATAGAAGCTGCAAAAACAGGCAAAGTAATAAATATTAAAAAAGGACAGTTTTTAGCTCCTGATGATGTTTTAAATATTGCTAAAAAGGCTTATGCAACAGGAAATGAAAATGTTTTAATTACTGAAAGAGGCACTTCATTTGGCTATCATAATTTAGTTGTAGATATGCGATCATTTGAAATTATTCATAAGCTTGGCATTCCTGTAGTATTTGATTCTACACACTCAGTCCAGCTGCCTGGTGGTGCTGGTACAACATCTTCAGGACAAAGAGAATTCATTCCAGGTTTACTAAAAGCTGCAGTAGCAGCAGGGTGTGATGGAATCTTTATGGAGACTCACCCTAACCCCGATGTAGCTTTAAGTGATGGACCAAACATGGTCCCACTTGATAAAGTAGAGAGCTTATTAAAACAAGCTATTAGGATTAAAGAGGCAACTCATAATACTGTAAGTGTCAGCAATTAACAAACAATCAGAACCCATTGTAGAAGTTGTAGACCTTTGCAAGTCTTTTGGAAGTAAAAAAATATTAGATAGTGTCAATTTTAAAGTTTTTAAAAATGAAATCTTGCTAATCATTGGATGCTCAGGAACGGGAAAATCCACTTTATTAAAATTAATCTGTGGATTGGAAGATGCAGACTCAGGCAAAGTAATACTTAAAACCGATCATATTGGAATGGTTTTCCAAGGAGCTGCATTATTTGATTCAATGACTGTTTTTGAAAATGTTGCATTTCCATTAATCAATAATGAAAAGAGACCTTCCAATGATCAGTTAAAAGATAAAGTTTTAGAAAAATTAAGATTAGTTGGCTTAGCAGGAATAGAAAACTTAAGGCCAGATGAACTATCTGGTGGTATGAAAAAAAGAGTAAGTTTTGCACGGGCTGTTATAAATAACCCTGAAGTCATCTTATATGATGAACCTACAAGTGGATTAGATCCAATTGTTTCAACAATCATTGTGGATTACATACTAAAGCTTCAAAAAGAACTAAATGCATCAAGTATTTTAGTCACTCATAATTTAGATTTAGTACAAAAGGTTTCAAGTCGAATTATTCTTTTATATAACGCAAAGATTGCCTGGGAAGGTACTTCACATGAACTACTTACAACATCTAATCCCTTTGCAAAACAGTTTAGAGAAGGTGCAACACAAGGGCCCATGGCAATAATAAAAGAATAAGATGAGGCTAGTTTTTGTCTCCAGATGCAACAGTTACCCCAATTAAATTAATATCTGAACAATCTCTATAAATAGTTCTTGCTAATTCACCTAATGTACTACCAGAAGTTAAAATATCATCCACTAAAATGATATGTTCAATATTTTTTGGTATTGGATTAATTAGTTTAAATGCATTGTCAATATTTTCTTTACGTTCTTTTATATTTATCAGATTATTCATAAATTTCGTTTCTTTTTGTCTAATCACTAAATCCTCAGAAAAAGTAAGTCCCAACTTTTTAGCAAAGACTCCTGCAATTAAAGAGGATTGGCAATACCCTCGTTCTTTAATTCTATATTTATGAGAAGGTACTGGTATTACCATAATGTTTTTATTGGGTATTTGAACCAGAATCTTTTCCCATAACTCAACAAGCTTATACCCAAAATAATTAGCAAGTCTTTTTTTACCGTTTTTAAGATTAATAATGCCCTGTCTAAGCTTTCCATCATAATAAGCCCAACTAAGTACAACAAAATCATCAACTCGTTTTAAATAATTTTCACTTCTTATTACAAAGTTATTTTCACAAAATTTACAAACAGAATATCCTTGACAAGGATTAGAACAAATACAACAGGCATTTTCATAAAGCAGATTTAAAGCTTTTATAAGCAATTGTTTCATCAATAGAAAGCCTATTGAATATAAAATGATTTGTGAATCAGGCAAATGGTGTATTGATAAGTCTTTTAGTGTTAGGTTGGTGAAAGTTGGCGCAAAGCCTGAACTAATAACTCAACCTCATCACAAAATGATAATGAAAGTTTTTTTCCAGCCATTACAAGATAGTCATAGTTCTTATCTCTTAATTTATAAGCTAAGCTGATTAAATCAACTAATAAATCAGGTTTTAGTTGGTGTTTTTTAGTTACATTTACAAGATTTGATAACCCTTCATCACTAGTAAGATTTAAGAACTCTTCTTCTGTAACCTCATAAACAATGTCATGAATCATGATGGGTTTACTTGGCTTATGATTTATAGTTTCTTCCCCTTTATAAGCAAATAAGCATATTTGAAGCTCCTTCTTAAGTAGCTCATATACTTGGGGTTGTAGCTGCTCAAGTTCACTAAAGCTCAAACCTAGGGCAGAAGGCTTGTGTATATTGTCAAGGCTAGTATTACAAATCTTTGAGACTAAACCAAATGCTGAGAAAGAAACATCGTATGAACTATCAATTCTTACTATCGCCCCCTGAAAAATACCTTGGTTATAAAGTTTATAAGGGACATCTTCTTTATAACACTGTGCTGTAACAACCGTACCATCTGAAAACACAACCTCTCCAAGTGGCTTAGCTAAAGCTTTTCTCGTAGTAAGTTTAGGCATGTATCTAATGTAACAGATTTAGAACTATTGTGCATAAATTGTTATCCACACTCTTGACTTACTTTCAAATGTTTGTCATACTTCTTCATTGGTTGTTAAACCCTGATAAACAAAGGCTTTCGTAAAAGAAGTCTTTAAAAAGTAAAAAGGACCCCATCAAAATCTTCTTTTAAGGGCCATTTGTAATGAGCATTAGAAGAAGGTCCTAGGTGGCCCAAAAAAAACAAGGAGGCTCTATAATGAATAAATCAGAATTGGTAGATGCAGTAGCACAAGCAACTGGTCTCTCAAAGGTAGATGTAGATCGTGCATTAAAAGGCACTATTTATAATATTTCTGCCGCACTTTCTCGTGGTGAAAAAGTAACATTCGTTGGTTTCGGAACCTTCGAAAGACGCAACAGAAAAGCTCGTATGGGAGTCAATCCACAAAACCCAACACAAAAAATTAAGATCCCTGCAAAGAAAGCTCCTGCTTTCTCCCCAGGATCAGAATTAAAAGCAGCTGTCGCTACTGGTAAAGCTCCAAAACTAGAAATTGCTCCAAAAGTAGCAATGGTAGTTGGTAAAGCAAAATCAAAAGCAAAAAAAGGCAAGTCTAGCAAAAAAAGATAATTCTAGGTCAGTCTAGATTAGCAGGGTGTTTAGTTTTAAACACCCTGCTTTTTATTTTCTTGTTTATTTTTATATAATTAATTTAGTCAAAGAAGGGGAATATTAAAAAACATGATTCAGGAAAAAAAAATCGCTATTGGTTCAGATCATGCTGGTTTTGAATTGAAAGAAAATCTTAAAGAATTTCTAAAAGAACTTGGATACGATATAACTGATCTTGGTACTAATTCTCTTGATTCGGTAGACTATCCTCTAATAGCTAAAGCACTAGCTACCTTGGTAACAAACAAGAACCCGGATAAAGGTATTCTTATTTGTGGTACTGGAATAGGAATGTCAATTGCAGCAAATAAAATAAAAGGAATCATTGCAGCCCACTGCTATGATACAGAAACAGCAAAGTTAGCACGTCAACACAATAACTCAAATATATTAGCTTTAGGCGGTAGAATTACAAGTCCGGAAATAGCTAAACATATAGTACAAACATGGTTAGAAACAAAATTTGAGGGCGGTAGACATTTAAGACGTGTACAAGAAATTCGGGATTTGGAAAGATAATTTGATTTTTATAACAGATGAAACAAATATTAATCACTGGTGGTACTGGATTTATTGGTTCTAATATAAAAAACACTTTAAAGGAGTTAGGGCATAAGGTATTATCAATTGGAAGAAGTGAAAAAGAAGATGTTTGCATTGAGCTAAATAATCCTAATTTAGAAAAGATTCTTGGCGACTTTATCCCTAACACTATATGCCATTTTGCTAGTGGTTCTAATATTGCAAGAGCAAATGAAAATCCAAAGAAAGAATTGCTAAATACTGTTACAGGTACAGAAAATTTAATTGCTTGTTTAAAAAAAATCAAAGCTACACCAAGAATTATTTATCTTTCAAGCCAGGCCGTTTACAGCCCTACAGAGTCTTGCCCAATTTCAGAATCACATGAAGCAAAACCAACAACTATCTATGGTAAATATAAGCTACAAGCTGAAAATGTAATTATTAATAACAAATTTGATTATTTAATCTTTCGAATTTCAAGCATCTTTGGCAGTAATCAGGATTTTAGAAAATCTGGAGCAATCGCTAAATTTATAAATAATCTGAAAAATAAAAAAAGTCCTATTGTTTTTAATGATATTAATCTTGCCGGTGATTTTATTTATATTAATGATGTGGCTTCCGTCATTATAAAAACAATTCATGATAATTCATTAACTACTATAAAGAATGAAATTTTTAACCTTGGCAGTGGAGTACCAGTTTCTTTAAAGGAGATTTTAGACATCTTATACAAATATTTCCCAAAGGCACCTTCACCAATAATAGAAAACAATGAACTGTACTTAAATAAAAAGCAGAAAGGATTATATTTAGATATAACCAAAATTAAAAATAAACTACAATGGAGCCCTAAATATAATATAGAACTTGGTTTGAAAGATATGCTAAAAAATTATGAGATCCTTTGTTAAAAGACTTGTTGATATTCTTATTTCTTTACTTGGAATTACCACATTCTTGCCAATCTGGCTTGCTCTTATAATCTTAATTAAACTTGATTCAAAAGGACCTCTCTTATACTTACACAAAAGAATAGGAATAAATGGAAAGGAATTTACTTGTTTAAAATTTAGATCAATGTATGTAGGCTCTGATCCAAATTCATTAGTTCAAGACTCAAAAGATACAAGAGTTACTGGTCTTGGTAATTTTTTAAGAAAAACAAGTCTGGATGAAACACCTCAACTATTAAATGTTTTATTTGGTGATATGTCTATAGTAGGCCCAAGACCTGCTTTGCCTTCACAAGTTGAGAAATTCTCCAAAGGTGATTTTGACAAACTCTTAGTCAAGCCTGGATTAACTGGATGGACACAAGTGAACGGCAGAAACTCTCTCTCTTATGAAAAAAGGATGGAATTAGATTGTTGGTATGCAAACAATTGGGGACTGTTTCTGGATTTTAAGATCTTAGTAAGAACTTTATTTGTTTTACTTAAACAAGATGGTATCTACGATGCTAAATGATTTTCACATACCACATCTCACACTAACATCACCTGGAGCAATAGCTTTTCATATAGGCACATTAACCATTCGGTGGTATGGGATTTTTATTGCTATAGCATTTTTAATTTCATTTTTTATTGCTGAAAATCTAATCAAAAAGAGTAATTTGAATCTTGATTGTTTTAATGATTTAATTATTTTAATTTTATTTTGTAGTATTTTCTTTGCAAGAGCATGGTTTGTATTCTTAAGTTGGGATTATTATAAAAATCATCTGGATGAGACTTATAAAATATGGCTAGGCGGACAATCCATTCATGGTGGCATGTTTGGAACAATCTTAGCTACTTTTTTGTTTGCAAGAATCAGAAAGATATCATTTTATAGTTATATGGATATCATAGCTATAGTTGCACCACTTGGTCAGGCAATTGGAAGATGGGGGAACTTTTTTAATAATGAGGCTTTTGGTAAGCCATTGAGAGAAGGTATCCTCTCCACCTTATCAATA
>JAHFBD010000282.1 GCA_023250175.1 Candidatus Melainabacteria bacterium | reverse complement strand
AAAAAGAATGCCAGCAGCAGCACCAATTAAAACATATAAAATAAAAGTTACCAACGAAGATCTTGAGATCGAAGATGTGGGATAGGAGCACAGAGAAAGTGTTTGACGTAAATAAAATCAGAAAGGACTTTAAGATTTTAGAGCGTAAGATTTGGGATAATAAACCTCTTGTTTATCTAGATAATGCAGCCACTACACAAAAACCTAATGTTGTAATCAATTCTCTAGTTAGCTATTATGAAAACTATAATGCAAACATACATAGAGGGGTACATAAACTTGCAGAAGAAGCAACCACCTTATATGAAGATGTTCGACAAAAGATTAAAGATTTTATTGATGCAAACAGCACTGCTGAAATAATTTTTACAAGAAACACCACAGAATCTATAAACTTACTTGCCTATTGTCTTGATGATTCGATAATCAAAGATGGAGATGAGATTTTACTAACTGAGATGGAACACCACTCAAACATAGTGCCTTGGTATCTTTTAAGAGACAGAAGAAATATAACCATCAAATTCACCCCAATAACTGATAACCATGAGTTAGACTACAATACCCTTGAAAAACTCATAACAAAAAAAACAAAAATAGTTTCAATCACTCACAAATCAAATGTACTTGGCACTGTAAATGATATACAAAGAATTGCAAAAATCACAAAAGCAAACAATTCAATATTAATTGTAGATGCTGCTCAAAGTGCCCCACACATGAAAATATCATTTCAAGATTTGGGTTGTGATTTTCTAGCATTTTCTTCACACAAAATGTGCGGTCCTACTGGTGTAGGAATATTGGTTGGGAAGAAGGAATTATTAGAAAAAATGCCTCCTTTTCTAGGTGGTGGTGAAATGATTCGAAAAGTAACTTTTGATGGTTTCACGACAAATGATCTACCCTGGAAATATGAAGCAGGCACTCCAAATATTGCTGATGTAATTGCTTTTGGGACTGCTATTGATTACATTGAAAAAATTGGTTTAGAAAATATTTACCAGCATGAGTTAAAGCTTACAGAATATGCATTCAAAAAATTAAAACAATTTGATTTTCTTCATATCTATGGACCTAAAGAGATTACAAAAAGAGCAGGCATAATCACTTTTAGTAATCCGGTCGTCCATCCACATGACATAGCTACAATAATTGATCAAGACGGTGTTGCAATAAGAGCTGGACATCACTGTGCACAGCCCTTAATGAAAAAGCTAAGTGTCTCTGCTACTGCAAGAGCAAGTTTCTATTTTTATAATACCCCTGAAGAAGTTGATATCTTTATTAATGCTTTAAACAAAGCATTTGATTACTTTGCAGTAGGGGCATGTAAAGAACTAAAGCAAGGTGTAAAAAGTAAGAAGTAAAAAAGATAAAAATGCAAAATCAATCTTTACCACAATTAGATGACTTATACAAAGAAATAATTCTTGAGCATTATCGTAAACCCCATGGCAGAGAGCCATTAGAAAAAATTGATTATCAAGCTGAAGGCATGAATCCACTTTGTGGTGATGAAGTTAAGTTGTGTTTACAACTACAAGACGAACAGATTATTAAGGTTCATCTTGAAGGACACGGATGTTCAATCAGTGTTGCATCAGGATCAATGCTTGCACAAATGTTAGAAGGAAAAACCGTAACTGAGGCACAAGAAATTACAAAACACTTAAAAGATATTATGCATGATAGAACTAATGGCAAAGTAGTAGATATTGGTGATTTGGAAGCCTTGGAAGGGGTAAAAAAATTTCCCGTCAGAATAAAATGTGCATTATTGCCCTGGACTACATTTGAAGAAGCATTAGTCGGACATAATCATGTGGAGGTTTCATAAACTAAAAAAGGAGATAATAATATGGAAACTACAACCATTACAAAAGAAACTATAATGCAAGCACTGAAACCTATTCAAGATCCAGAGTTAAGTATAAGTATTGTTGATCTTGGATTAATTTACAGCGTAGATGTTCAACCTGATAGTAAAAAGATAATTGTTGAAATGACATTAACAAGTCCAGGATGTCCTGTTGGTCCACAATTAATGGCAGCTGTACATACTAAAGCTGCCGGAATCCCTGGTATAGAAGATGCTGAGGTTAAACTAGTTTGGACACCAAAATGGGATCCTAAAACAATGGCATCTGAAGAAGCCAAGGATCAACTAGGAATTTTTTAGTCATAAAACGAAATACACAATTAAATATAATATCTATATTTAAAAAATCGGATAAAATAATTTAGTCAGTATAATGATTTAGGATTTAAATACTTTATGGCAAATAAAAATAATGTAATAGTAAGAATTGCTGGTGCAGCTGGTGACGGAATACAATCTACTGGTGAATTGCTTGGTAAAACTTGCTCACGGATGGGACTACATGTTTTAGCCTACAATTCATTCCAATCAGCAATTCGTGGTGGTCACGTCTGGTTACAAATGGCTATTGGTTCCGAAAAACAACATGATCATGGCGAAGAGCCTGAAGTAGTTT
The DNA here is from genome assembly GCA_023250175.1 of Candidatus Melainabacteria bacterium. Classification (GTDB taxonomy): domain Bacteria; phylum Cyanobacteriota; class Vampirovibrionia; order 2-02-FULL-35-15; family 2-02-FULL-35-15; genus JAHFBD01. Next base: position 92 of record JAHFBD010000282.1, on the reverse strand, counting down.
TGCTCTTTAATAAAACTTCACCACCAGTACATGTACCTGATGTTAAATCTGGCGGCACTGTGTTTTATAATACAGCCTCTATTAAAAAGGAA
>JAHFBD010000093.1 GCA_023250175.1 Candidatus Melainabacteria bacterium | reverse complement strand
TACTAAATTCTATATTATGGGTATAAAACATTTAGGGAAGGCCCTGTGTTTCTGACATCACAGTCTAAGAAGGAAAATAAATAGATAATTAAAATACAATGAGGTAAAAGCCATGATTTATAATCCAATATTTGAAGAAGAAATAGAAAGCAAAACTCAATTAAAAAAATTAAAAAAAGAAATTAAAACACGTGCAAGAAATGACAACATGAAAGAAACAATTGGCCGTGTTTATAATTTGTTACAAAAAAAACCAGCATTAACCATTATTTCAATTTTTCATCCAATTTTAAATCTCTTAAAAATGACAAAGACAAAAGAAGTCTAGCTTGCTTTGGCAAACTCATGCAAATTATAATCCTTCTCTGGGTCTTTATATAGTTGTTGTCCTTTTCGTAAAATACTCATACTCAGTGCTGTTGTATTAGGAAGTTCTTCTTCTGCGGCACCAAGAAAATATAACCCATTAAAAATATCAAACCACGATGCAACATATTTATTATGTAAACCAAAAGCTGGCGTAACTCCAAGACCTAATCCAGCAACCAATTGTCTTAGTCCTGCTTTTTGCGGACTAAATGTTACATCTTTTCCATTTAAACCTTTAAACATTTTTGGCAGACCACCTGGATTTGCCATAACTTCTTTTGCATTTGCAACTATTCCTATAGCAGGAATTGCATTTGCACATGCAAGAGCAATATTTCCGATCTTATTAAATCCACTTTCTGTAACTTCTCCATATTTTTCCATTTTGCCAAATAAACCTGCAACAAGTGCACTAACACCACTAAATGCACCAACCAATGTCAATAAATGACCTGCACTTGGAACTGATTTATAAAAGCTTCCGCTTTTTTCAGACATTCTTTCTTTAATCTGGAATATAAGTCTTGGATCTTTTACTATATCTTTAGCAGTTTGTACAGTAGCTAAAATTGCACCACCAAGATTTCCTACAACTTCTCCTAGAAATTGAGACATTCCTGATTCTACAGCTATTTTCTTTGTTTTTAATAAAAGCTCTGTTGTAAGCTTAGTTACTTTTCTAACAAATGGTCTGGGGTCAACCTCTTTTGATTCAACATCTTCCCTGCTCTTTGGGGTTTCTTTTAAAACTTCTTTAGTATGGTTATTTACTCTTTGTTGCAACTGAGCTCGTTGTTGACCACGTCCCAAGAATAAAACAAAATTTCCAAATCCTAAACCAAGATGCTTTGATCCATCAGGCAAGAAAGACGAAATAATATTAATAATCTCACCAAAAGCAATATTATGATATTTATGAACATTTAATTCTCCACGCAAAGCCCCACCTAGAGCAGAAAATGCTCTTAGTCCATTTGACATCCAGTAACCAACTCTATACAAACCATCTTCCCAACCATTAACAAACTTACTTGCTAAACGCACTACACCACCTGCCGCCATAATACCACCAGAATATTTAAGCAACCCATGGAATAAATTAGGCAAGTTACAAATAAATGATTTTAATTTCTTTTCACCCAATATCTTTGTTAATGTCTTATTGGCAAACAAACCTTCTTTTTGTGGTGGCTCTGAAACAAATCGATCTTCAATTACATGATCATTTAATGCTTGAATATCCTTATATTCTTCAGTCCCATTATTAATTACAAATTGACCTTCTTCATTTTCAGATATTTCAACTAACTTTAACTGTGATAGTGCTGTATGATCACCATTAAAAGATTCTGCTTTACCATCATTTAATCTCTTTAATACCAGCTCTCCATTTGCTTTTTTGCTTCTATAGACTACATATTTACCCTTATGATCTTCTCCTAACCACTCTCTTCGAACATTAAAGCGTGGGGCTTCCTGAGGAAGCAAATATCCTTCTACTTTTTCACGAATTAATCTTTCATATCGGCTTAATAGTCTGGCTTCAGCATCACTTAACTGTTCTCCTTTTTCTTTACGCTGAAACAAAATTTCAGAATGCTTTAAATCAGTTTTATTAATTTCTATATTTTCGCCCGCAACTAAAGCAAATTGTTCTGCACGTCGTCGAAGATATGCCTCTGGAGAAACATTGTGAATTAATTTACCAGAATATTGAACTCTTAATTCTTTAAGAATAGATTGTTCATCATAGACTCTTACTTCATTGGTTTCTTTGTCTTTTTCATATACTGCTTGTCCATCTTCAAATTTTTCAATTTTATAAAAAAAGCCTTTTTTGCCTTTTACTTGTTCAAGAGCATAGATCTGAAATTTGTTTTTACAATCATTATAAAAACTGTTTTTTCTTTTAAACTCATTTGAATAACTTAATCGTTGCTTTATTATCTCTTTAAAAATATCATCATCCTGAATAAGACTAAAAACTATATCTGCATAGCCACCTCGTTCAATTGCTGCGGCTAGCATTCCAATATCAGCTTTACTATCACCAGCAGCATGAAGGACAACATCTTCATAAGCACAATAAGCAAAACTTGGTAATCCAAGATACTTTTCTCTGGCTGGCTGAATCTCTATATAGTATTGTCCATGAGGATTTAAGTCATCATTCTTTTTAACTAAATTTATAATCTTGTCATAAGAATAGACTTTTGGATTATAGGAGCGGGAATTATTAATGGTAAACATTTCATTAGGATAAAAACATTCTTCTTCTTTTAGTTCACGATATGATTTACCTCTAAGCTCATTGAGTAATTCATCATTCCAGGTTTCCGGGAGAAAAGTATCCACCACGGCTTCTTTATTAGAATCTTTTATAAGAACTAACCCTAAAGGTATGCCACCCATACTTTTAAAAGTTGTTTTTACAAAATCCAAATAACCAGCTAGGCTACTCTCTTCATATACTTTATTACCTTCATCAAGAAAGTTTTTTGAGAATCTTAGGTTTGTATCACTTGTACAATCAAATAATGGCTCCCCATTAGAAAGCTTTATATCCACCAATGATTTTTTATCATAGTTATCTTCAAAATAACGCAACATGCGCCAGTTTAAATAAGCTTTAACCCCACTACATTCTCCTTTAATATATGGCAATATCTCTTTTTTAATTTCTTCTTTAAAGTCACCTGAAATATCAGTCGGAATACCATTTTGTTCTAATTCTTTAGGATTTGACTGAAGAATAAAAATTCCTGTTCTTCTGAATTGTTTTATATCGCTATGTAATTTATTTCCTGAATAATTTTCTTTATTAAGCCTTGCAATCTCTCTCCTAACAGCTGGAACATTAGAGTAGTCTCTAAACAAATTCACAAGATTGTTAGGAAATTCTTCAATTGGAGTACCATGTCTATCTACATAGTGAACAACCGGTGCAATTAAAATACCTTCAGTAACCTTATTAAAAAATGCTTGGGGATTTTTATCCAACAAGGCTTTATATGAATCAATTAGCGGGATATCGTCATTCTTTACAGCAGCAGCAAAATGAAGCCATGCTTTTTTTTCTTCAATTTGTTTTTCTTCTACATTAGAACTGCTTGTCTTAGCCAACACATCATCAACATATTTCTTTTTACAATTAATTATTTTCAAATAGTCTGCCAGATAAACTTTGCCCAAAGATGTATGAGTATCAAGAATATATTTAGGCACACCTTTTGGTTCAAAATAACAACAACCAGATCCTCTAACTAGTTCAAGTAAAGAATCCTGAAAAGTCTTATCATTAATCTTCGCATCTTCATTAGATTCTAAAAACTTATACAGTTTTGTTTCTCTTAAAAGCTTAGCGGAAAACTTCAATGGTTCACCAGGAGTGTGAATCAAACTACTATTTAATACACTAATACCTGTCTTTGTAATACCTTCAATCTGAGATTCAAAACTCCTACCAAACATTTCTTCAATAGCACCATTTAATAATGCATACGCTAAATTTTTCTCTAATGCTTCTGGAATTACTCCATTTAAAGTAGGAAAGGCTCCTCTTGCCGACACAACATTTTCTTCTACTCCTATTGACGGGGCTATGCGTGAAGCTTCACTTCCCCAAAACACTACTTCATTAGCCTGAAATCTGCTTGTATCCTCAGGATCAAGATTTTTATTTACTCTTGTATTATCAATGTCATTGTAACTTTTAACTTTTCTCTTATTTAAAATAGACTCTGCCAAATTATAAACTGCACAATTATGATGGTAATGCTGCTCAATAGAATTGGTGGAAACAAACCCTTGCTTAGAAGACATTGGAATGCCATCACTTAAAGATAAACCTTCCCATGGATCCTTTCCAGCTTCTATTTGTCTTTTCCCATAATTAACTACATCCTTTGATTTTTCCAATAAATGTTTTGCTCTTGCTTCAATAGAGCTTACTGAATCATCTGAATATTGAACTTGAGCATCTAATTGTTCACGCAAATGTACATAAGGACGATTATCTACTGTAGACACACCAAATATTACACCTAATGCAGAAAAAAGTTTTTTAAAAAAAGGTTTCAGTTTTTCTTGAAAGAAGCTTGCTTGTCCTTCTTGAACAGATGAATTATCTTCTTGTTTTTTAGATTTATCTTTTTCTTGAGTAACCGAAGGCTGAATAGAAACACCATTTGATGAGATTGAATATCTTTCTTGTGCTCCTTGTGTCGGTCCAATATTCAAGCTATTCTCCTTTGAATAATCTTGGCTTTATAAAATTAATACTTAAATAAAAAGTTATGATTTGAAAATTGACTGTAAGATTTTCAAGACAAGTTAATTTTATCACTGAGGTTATACAAGACTTTAAATATATTTATATATTTTTTATATTTTGTCTTAACTTGGTTAAGGAGCTTAACTTACTGTCAACCTATTGCAAGGGCTTATTGCAATAAACCCTTATATAAATCCCTATTTTATCTTCGATAAGACTAATCTAGCAGTTAAGATATCAAATAAAGCAATACCAAGGTTAAAGACCAAAATCCTCTTTGCTCTATCTTTTCTTTTATATTTATTTGCAATAAGTTCACCCATTTCTTTTTTTATTTTTGGAGTATTAGGAGGGAAATAATGCCTAAGTTTATTTTTTAATTCATACTGAGAAATATCATCTGTATAAATCTCATCTAAACATTTATATAGCTTAGGATCAATTCTTGTTCCATATTCAAGTGGCAAAATTAAAACATCATCTTTTAAATCTTTTTCATATATATAAGGTGTAATTTTAGAAGGAAACGGAGTGGCCGATAAAATAACATCTGAATTTTGTACTACTTCATGAGAATCTTTACTTGAGTCAAAATTTTTTCTGGGAAACTTCTTTGTAAAGTCATTTAAGAAATTTTCTCCATGATTATAAAGAAGGAATTTAGGCTTATTAAAAATTTGTTCAAATGCCAAGACATGAACATATGCCTGGACTCCAAGACCAAAGATACCAACAGTTATATCTTTTTTTCTTGGTGCTAAATATTTAGCACATACTGCACTTACTCCGGCTGTTCTAACTGCAGTAATCCAACTTCCTCTTAAAACTGCAATTGGCAATCCATATACGGGTTCATTTAAAACAACGATGCTATTTAAATAAGGAATACCTTTATCTATATTGCTTGTAAAACCGCTTATCCATTTAATTCCAAAGGCTTCTAATTTTCCTTTATCATTACAAACAGAGACAGACATTGAATCTGCAAATGCCCCTTTTAGCGATAATTTGGGTCCCATTTTCGGTGGAAGATTTACCAAACCCAAACCTTTTTTCCTAAACCCATCTTCAACTACAGTAATTACATCTTTAATATCCAAGCTCTTTTTTATTTTTTCATCGTCAAGGATAACTGTAATATCGTTGTTTCTCATAACATTAAATTGACTCTCCACTTCCTGCAAATCCAGGATAAGCTTCCATTCCATGTTCTCCAATATCAAGCCCGTCAACTTCCACTTTTTGTGAAACACGAACTCCAACGGTATATTTTAAAATTGCCCATATCCAAAACGATGCAGTAAAGGACCATAAGACTACGCACAATACACCAATTAACTGACAAAACAATTGATCAAATGATCCTCCAAAAAAAACACCGGGAGCTGGGTATGAAATGTTTTGGTAGTCAAACTGTGTTGGTGCACTAAACAAGCCAAGAGCAAGTGCACCCCAGACTCCACCAACACCATGAACAGATATAGCACCAACAGGATCATCGATACGAAACACTTTATCCATATATAAAATAGAAATTACAACTAAACAACCAGCAATAAAACCAATAATATTAGCTGAAACAAGATGCACATAAGGACATGAAGCCGTACTAGCCACTAATCCTCCAAGCAACCCATTTACAACCATAGATAAATCAGGCTTTTTACTTAGTATATAAGAAGTACATAAGGCTCCAAGCCCACCCATAATTGCACTTGCATTTGTACATACTGCAATATGAGAACATAATTGAGGAGAAAAACCAAAAGTACAACCTAAATTAAAACCAAACCACCCAAGCCATAAAATAAATCCACCTAAGGTTATCATTGGTATAGAATGTCCTAAAATTGCATTGGAAGATAAATCTCTATTGTACTTACCAACCCTTGGACCAATAACAACTACACCAGCTAAAGCAGCCATACCACCTACTGTATGAACCATTAGAGAACCAGCAAAATCTCTAACTCCTAAAGCATATAAAAAACCTTTTCCTAAAACCCAATGTCCTGAAATAGGATAAATAATCATTGACATGAAGAAGGTAAAAAACAAAAAAGAACCAAACTTAACTCTCTCAGCAATTGCCCCAGAAACAATTGTAGCTGCAGTACCAGCAAACATTACCTGAAAGAAAAAGATAGCTTCAAGTGGAAGATGTATATTATTTAATGCAGCATAGATTTCCTGCCTTCCTGATAGAAACAAATTCTTAATTTCTATATAACCAAAGAATTTATTTCCTTCGGAAAACATAAAAGTAAAACCTGCTATCCAGAAAGCTACCGTAGATACACAAAATGCTGCCAGAGTCTTTGATAGCATATTAACTGCATTTTTAGATCGACAAAAGCCCGTTTCAAGCATTGCAAAGCCTGAGTTCATAGAAAATACAAGTAACCCCATAATTAAAACCCATAAGGTATCAACTGTAAGCTTTATGTGTTGTATATCTTCCATACTCGATAACAATTATTTTTTCTCTAGCGCTGCTGGACCTACTTCATTTGTTCTAATTCGTACAACTTCTTCTACATTTAGAATAAATATCTTTCCATCACCAAGTTCATTTGTACGAGCAGCATCAGAAATTATATTAACCACTTTTTCTGAATACTCATCATTTACTACAACTTTAATTTCTACCTTGTCATGCAAATCAATTTTATACTCACTACCTCTATATCTCTCAACAATATCACCCTGACTCCCACAACCCTTTACAGAAGAAACAGTTACACCAGTAAATCCATTTTCATTTAATGAGTTTTTGACTGCTGCTAGTCTACCTGGTCTAATTATTGCAATTATCATTTTCATATTATTTGCCTTTATTCAAATTTCTGTAATACCGCATTAGCAGGAAGACTCCCATCTGGAACTTCCCATTTATAAGAAAAGGTTTGTCGTGTTCTTAAATCTAAAATATTCCATGACTTCTTGCTCATATTCCACATAACCAATTCTGGTATCCCATCACCGGTTAAATCACAAGATAATGGTATATCATTTTTTCCACCAAACTGAATTTGTGTTGTAGAACGATTAGCAGCATATAAAAAATACCAGGTTTGATCTTGCGGTCTCCAAAATACTAAATCACACCTCCCATCCCCATCATAATCATTTGGAACAATTACATCCCAATCTTTTCCATGCTGAATGCCTTCTCCACGATTTGGATCATAGCCAGTAGAGGATTTATCTATATACCAATAACCTGTTTCAGAACGCCATATTCCAAGGTCTGATTTTCCATCTCCATCATAATCAGCAGCAAAAGCTGAATCACTAGCTCCTCCTTGGGTATGAAGACTATATGGTTTATCACTATTTGGAACCGGTAATGCCCACAATCCTACTCCTGGTCTCCATAGAGCAATATCATATTTTTTAGAACTATTCAATGACACTGGAATTGGGTAATCATTAATAGCTCCTA
>JAHFBD010000281.1 GCA_023250175.1 Candidatus Melainabacteria bacterium | reverse complement strand
GCTCAACAGCAAGCAGAAGAAGCAAGGCTTAAAGCTCAACAACAAGCAGAGGAAGAAAGAAAGAAGGCTCAACAATTAGCTGAAGAGGAAATTAAAAAAGCTCAACAGCAAGCAGAAGAAGCAAGGCTTAAAGCTCAACAACAAGCAGAGGAAGAAAGAAAGAAGGCTCAACAATTAGCTGAAGAGGAAATTAAAAAAGCTCAACAGCAAGCAGAAGAAGAAAGGCTCAAATCTCAGCAAACAATTCTTGATGAAAATAAAAGGGCAAAAGAAATGATAGAAGCATTTATAAAAATGATGCAAGATAAAGTCAATTCACAATTAGGAAAAGAAATTGTTACAGAAACACCAATATTGTTACCTACAGAATAGTTTTTTAAGAGTTAGAAAAAAATCAGGCCGGTGACAAACACTAAAGTGTTTTAACAAACACTGAAATTTTTTAGGATTAGGGATATTATTGTGCACTCATGATAATTTCCTTACAAGGGATTTCCCCGTACAAAGTTCTTACAATTAGATAATTTGATTCTCAAGAATTTGATAGAATCACAAGCAAATTGTAAATCTCTAGAAAAGATTGGTTTTATTTTTTAATTATGCGGGAAATCACAAGATAGGTATCGAATTCTTTGCATCATTAAATTATGAAAAAATACTTTTGTGCAATTTTATCAATTTTACTGACTTTAAATTTGTCACTATTTTTTTCTTGTTCCGCTTTTGCTGCAAAGACAAAAAAACAGAAACAAAAAAAATCAATTAAAGTAGCAACAACTGAAGGTACTAATGAAATCTTTGGAAGTGTTTTAAATCCGAACAAGAATCAAGTTCTTTTATTCCTGCCAAAATCTCTTTTAAATGCAATACGAAGAGCAGGTTCTGCAAAGGTGCCTATACAATTAGCTTCCTCTACAGATTCTACAAGGACATATGCTGTACCTGATGATAGTGTAACAATTCAAAAAAAGAAAATTAATGGGAAGATGCAACAAGTTGCTGTTGTTAATATTTCAAATTTAACATCTCAAGCAGGAGTAACAGTTACCCCAGGTTCTTTGCAAAGCGGCAACTATAAGTTAAGAATTACAGGAAAAATGATTGAAGAATCAACAGATGTTTTTAATTATCAAACCCCTGTACTAGTAGTAGGTAATGTGAAATCTGATAATACTAAAGGATTTGTTACTGTAGAAGATTTAGCCGGAGACATGCTTTCTGATAATTCTGTAGCAATAAATATAGGAGGGTCTTTTTTAACTGAAGTCAGAGGGAATAAGATTAATAAAAAGAATACAAAAGCAAAAAGCAGACTTGTCCATTTTCAAACAGCTAATAATTTTGCTGATACAACATCAGCTACTAATAGCTTTGCGGATACTACATCCGCTAATAACAGTTTTGCTGATACTACGTCAGCCACTAATAGCTTTGCGGATACTACATCCGCTAATAACAGTTTTGCTGATACTACGTCAGCTGCTAATAGTTTTGCTGATACAACGGGTGAAGATTTATCTGTAGGTCTTGTACATGCTGTAACTGATAAAGACTTATACTCTATAATTCCACTTGATAATAATGCTGAAAATAATGCTGCAAAAGCTGCTAAGCCAACTACTGTAGATGAAAGTACAACGCTTACCGCTAATCTAGCTAAAGAAGATGAAGATCTTGCTCTTGAGTTAGCTCAAGATGAACTCGATAAACTTATCTCAGAAGAAGATATTCCAGAAGAAGAGTTTAAAGATTTTGGTTGTGCTATTGATCAATTTTCTAACCGTTGTACTTCGTTAACAGATAAGGAGCTGCTTGCATCAATAGGAGCAGATTTTAAAAAGTTTGTATCTACTGCAGATTGTAATTTCCCAGATTTTAAAATTATTAAAAAGTTCGCTCTTAATACACCAGATAATGAGAATGCTATTTTAGGTAAAGCATATTGTGAAAACACCTCAGATCTAGAAGAAGATAGTAATAAACCTTGTGAAACATATTCTGATATTTTAAGTCAGTTTGAAGATGGATTTTTATTTGATCTGCCGTGTCCACCAGACTTTTGTACTGAATTTAAAGATATAATAGATTGTTCTGCTTCTGTCAACTTCTGTAGAGCTAATGAACCAATTACACCATTTAGATTTCAGGTTAAAAACTGTTCGGGACCTAATTGTAGACCGCAAGCCCCAGCTTGTGTAGCAAAGCCTACGAAAGATCTCTATTGTGCAAAAATCGGAGTAAATATAAAAGAAATAGATTGTACCAGCACAGGCAGAAATTCCCCAGGCTTTATAGTTGAAACAAATTCAAAAGGAAACAAGTTCTGCGTACCCAAAGAAGTCCCACCAGATCCATTTGATTTCAGTGGCAAAGTTAAAACATCAAAAGATATAGCAGAAGATTGTGAGATAAGTGCTTGTCATAAAGAATGTGAGAAGAAATTTGGATTTAATCCTCCTCCCTCATTTGGACCGGCACCAGGTCAACAATGTCCTTCATGTGATTGTAATTTTGCTTGCGAAGCAGAGGCTGGAAGAGTAGCTGATTGTGGTAATCCAAAATCAATGTTTTTCGCAAAATCATGTTGTAACACAGGAGG
>JAHFBD010000280.1 GCA_023250175.1 Candidatus Melainabacteria bacterium | reverse complement strand
ATGTCAAAAAAAGAATTAAAGAAGTAACTACCAGAAATTATATTAATCCAGAAGAAAACACTTTAGATTATGTTCTTGTATTTATTCCTATTGAACATATATATTCTTTTATCCATGAGTATGATAGTTCAGTTTTAGATGAGGCTTTAAAAAACAAAGTGGTACTTTGTTCACCGTATAGTTTGTATGCAATCCTTTCTGTAATAAGGCAAGCGTTGGATAGTTTTAATTTAGAACAAACGACTTCTGAGATTTTACCTTTAATGGGTACTTTTAAAAAGCAGTACGAAGAATTTGTAAAATCTTTTGATAAAGTAGGTACGAATTTAGAAAATACTTTAAAAGAATTTAATGCCTTAAAAACTACTAGGTACAATCAGCTTGAAAAACCTCTGAGAAAGATTGATGATTTAAGACAGCAAAAGCAAATTGGTTCTGATAATTCTAGTATGGAAGAAGCTGAAGAAGTTGTTTAAATATAGAATGGGTAACTGTGAGTTCTAGCGCAATTAATGTTCTAATGGAGCAATTTATTCCAATGAAGGCTGTCCATAATATGCAAGAAGATTTGATGGGATAGCTAATGTCTTTTATGTTGTAGGTATAAGTACTTTTTTCTCGCTATCACTCATGACCGGGATGCTCCAGCCTTCAAGAACTTTTTTAATATCATCAATTTTTATTGCCCCAGCAATTCCACCACCACCTGAGTAACCCCAAGTATTAATCCCTACTAGCCTTCCTTTTAAATCAAATAATCCTCCTCCAGAATTACCTGGATTAATTGCGGCATCAGTTTGTATGTGATGATTTGTATTTAAGTCTGATGATCTGTTAATGTGACTAGCTATTCCAAAACTTATTGAATCTCTTTCCCCAAGCGGACTGCCAATTGCTATTAGAGATTCACCGACTTGAAGAGGTTCTTTCGCGGAATCTCTCATTGTTACTCCTAAAGTAGGTGTTAAATTTATATTTTTTGGTATTTCAAGTATAGCTAGATCATGCTCATTTGAACCTGAAATTGCTTTTGACCCATTAGAAAGAGTTACAAGTTTTGTATCAAACTCAAATGGTTTTTTATAATCTGAACCATTGTATAGAGTTACTTTATAGGAATTATTTTTTTTACTTTCATTACTACTTCCATCAATTCCTTCTATTACATGTGCATTTGTAATTATGTACCTATTTTTATTGTTGTCGCTTATTATGACACCAGAGCCTAATGCTCCATTCCCGCTAACCATAACTGTTGAAGGAGCAACGTTTGCTACTATATCTACGATTTCGTCTAGGGTAACTTGTTTTTCTAGTTCATTATTAATGTTGTTTAACTCTTTTAGAATGTTTTTCAAGAAATTATTAATTTCGTCAAGCAAATCCTTCATTTCTGTTTCTACAAGTGGAGCATTGTTGTTATTTAACCCTTGAATATTTTCAACAAGTGTTTCTCCCTGTTTTAGTATCTGGCTTAGAGCATTTGTACTTTCATCGTTCTTTAACCTTTGCGGGTTTTTAGCAAGAGTTTGATTAAGACTGAAAAGAGCAATATTGATTATTCCTTGAACGTTACTAAGTGTTTCTGCCTTTGTCTTATTATCAATCAGTGGGGAACTTAGAGTGGTTGTGGTAGTTGCCTTATGATAAGGCATTGTGAGAAATTTGTTTTGAATATCTGGGTAATTTGTTGTTTTTCTAATCGTAATCATAAAAAGACTCCTTTCTTAAATCTATAGCTTGAGAAATGATGACGAGGCTAACTTTTAAATTTCTAATGCTAATGTATGAAAGAAAATTAACAAAGATAACTTTTAAACAAAGCTGATTTTAAAATCCTCTAGTTTATTCTTGTTATTAAGAAGATTAAGAGAAAAGTTAAGTGTTTTGTGTTGTCTGTATTTTCACAGTATGCTTGCCGTATTAGAAGAATGTGAAATATTTTGCTTTATAGTTGTTTACTAAGTTAAGGTTGTAGTCAGTTTCTTTAAAGATAAAAGATTAAACCTCAATTGGTTTATTGAAAAGATTCTAATGTCTCTTTATCATGTAAGAATATTTAATTACTGTAAACGATTAGTGATACCCCGAGGATTAAAAGAAATAATTGCCTATAATTTATAGGCAAAACAATTTGAGGAATAATTATGAGAAATTACAAGTTTATATTTTTATTGATCATTGTTTATTTTGTTAATTCTATATTAATAATTCCAACTTCAGCATTATCACAGGAAAATACCAAAGAAACTTTTATAAAAGAATTTGGATTACCTTCACCTCCCTCTCCACCCCCACCTCCTCCACCTCCGCCTCCTGCTCCAGTCTGTGGTAATGGTACAAGAGAAGGATTTGAAACTTGTGATGATGGAAATACTAACAATGGTGATGGCTGTAATTCATCTTGTATTATTGAGCTTCAAAATTGTGGCAATGGAGTAAGAGAAGGTACTGAAATTTGTGATGATGGGAACAGTGTAAATGATGATGGTTGTTCAAATATTTGCTTAATCAGCAATAATTGTGGAAATAGAAACTTAGAATTTCCTGAAACCTGCGATGATGGAAATAGGAGTAGTGGTGATGGTTGTAATTCAGCAT
>JAHFBD010000279.1 GCA_023250175.1 Candidatus Melainabacteria bacterium | reverse complement strand
ATATTGCAAAACACACTACTTTTCCAACAAATATTAGTTCAAAAATCCCTACAGCTATTTCTAATATAGTAATGAAATTATTAGAAAAAAATGCTGCTGAACGCTATCAGAGTAGTTATGGGTTGAAAGTAGATATTGAAGAATGCTTAAAACAAATTGCTGAAAAAAATAATGTTGATGAGTTTACTTTAGGCAAGCAAGATATTTCAGAGCAGTTACAAATCCCGCGAAAACTCTATGGTAGAGAAAAAGAAATAGAGCTATTAATAAATACATTTGGAAATATAAATAATAGTAGTGAAGTAACTTTAGTTTTAGGCTATTCTGGAATAGGAAAGTCTTCATTAATTCAAGAAATATATAAACCAATAACTCAACAAAAAGGCTATTTTATTACTGGTAAATATGATCAATTTCAGCGCAACATTCCTTATAACGCGATAATAAAAGCTTTTACTAGTTTAATAAAACAAATTCTAACAGAAAGTGTTGAAAAAATATCTTTTTGGAAAAAAGAACTTTTGGACGTATTAAATCCAAATGCACAAGTTATTATAGATGTAATACCAGAGCTAGGGTTAATTATTGGTACCCAACCCATTGTTCCTAAACTACAAGGATCGCAAGCTCAAAACAGGTTTAATTTAGTATTTCAAAACTTTGTTAGAGTATTAGCACAAGCTAATAATCCCCTCATTTTATTTATCGATGACCTACAATGGGCAGATATATCTTCTATTAATTTATTAGAAAAATTAATTACAGACTATGAAATAAAATATTTATTTATTATTGGTGCATATCGCGACAATGAAGTAGATGATTCACATCCTTTAATTCATATGTTTAATAAAGCAAAAGAGATTAGAGGTAAAATTAATCAAATTATTCTTAACCCATTAACCTTACCAAATGTTGAACAATTAATTGTTGATACATTTAAGAGTACAAAACCTGACAGCCAAGAATTAGCTACAATATCTTATCAAAAAACAGGAGGCAACCCTTTTTTCTTAGAGCAATTTATAAAAAGATTATATGAAATTAAGCTAATTATATTTGATAGGAATACTGGTAAATGGATTTGGGATATAAATAAAATTCAACAAGCAGATATAACTAGCAATGTAATAGACTTAATGCTTGCTAAAATAAAAAGCCTTTCCAGTATTAGCCAAGACATCTTAAAGCTAGCTGCTTGTATTGGTAATCAATTTGATCTAAAGACGTTATCTGTTATTAATGAAAAAGATATAGCTACTAGTTTTTCAGACCTATGGGAGGTTTTACATAAGGGGCTAATTTTACCCGTTAGCGAAAACTATAAGTTTGTAGACTCTATTAATACTACCCAAATAAGTTATAAGTTTTTACACGATAGAGTACAACAAGCCGCATATTCTTTAATTGAAACATCAGAAAAAAACCTAGTACACCTAAAAATTGGTCGTTTAATCCTAGCTAATACTAGCGAAAAAGACAGAGAAGAAAAAATCTTTGACATTGTTAATCAGATAAACATTGGCAGTTTATTAATTAATGAAATAGGTGAAAAAATAAATTTAATAAAATTAAACTTAGCAGCTGGAAAAAAAGCAAAAGAGTCCATAGCCTATGATTCAGCTTTTAGATATCTAAATATTGCCGTTAAACTATTACCTTCAAATGCTTGGCAAATTTATTATCAATTGACTCTTTCGCTTTATTTAGAAATATCTGAAGCCGCTTATCTTAATAGCGATTTTGAAGAAATGCAGGGTTTTATTCAAAGCGCAATAGATAATACAAACAATTTATTAGATAAAGTAAAAGCTTATGAAATTAAAATAAACTCTTTAGTCGCACAACTAAAACCACTAGAAGCAATAAATATTTCTCTAATGGTATTAAGGCTTTTAGGAATAGATTTACCTGAAAAACCTAGTAAAGTATCTGTTGTAATAGGGTTATTAAAAACAAAATGGCTATTAAAAAGTAAAACAAAAGAAGCTTTAACTAATTTACCTATAATGGTAGATGCTTATAAATTAGCAGTAATGCGTATACTTTATGCTATTAATAGTGCAGCTTTTTTTGCTTCTCCAAATTTATTTATAGTATCTGTTTTTACACGTCTTAAATTATCTGTTGAGTATGGTAATACTAATGATAACGAGTCTGCACATGCTTATGCTGCCTATGGGTTAATTTTATGTGGGGCATTAAAAGAAATAGAATCTGGTAATGAATTTGGTGAAGTTGCACTAAATATTTTAGATAAATTTAATAGTAAACAAAAAGGCTCAGACACATTTTTTGCTGTTTATAGCTTTGTAAAGACTTGGAAAAATCACTTTCAAGAAATGTTAAACCCATTATTTGAATCTTACCAAAATAGTTTGCAAACAGGTAATTTAGAGTATTCTACATACTGTATTCAATCTTATTTAGCTTTTTTAATAATTTCAGGTAAAGAACTATCTTTTGTTAAATCAGAGACTAATAAATATATAAAAATTACTGATAAACTTAGACATAGAATGGGAAATTACTTAGTACGAATGTATGATCAAATTGTATTAAACCTATGTGAAGATAGTACAGATTTTACTAGTACAGCTAATT
>JAHFBD010000278.1 GCA_023250175.1 Candidatus Melainabacteria bacterium | reverse complement strand
TTAAATCATTTAGCGAAATAGCAAAATCTGGTGGTGAGGTTAAATGCTTATGTGTTAGTAGTATTTCTGAATATTCAAGAAAAGAAATGGATGACCTAAAAGCACTTACAATGTCTAAAGAATATGGTGCTAAAGGTTTAGCATGGATTACATTTAAAGCAGATGGCTCAATGAGTTCACCAATAGCAAAGTTCTTTAAAGATGAAGAAATAAATGAGATAAAAAAGAGAGCAAATATAAAACCTGGTGATACTTTATTGTTTATTGCAGATAAACCAAAAATTGTTGCTCAAGCACTTGGAAAGCTGAGATTATATTTGGGTGAAAAGCTTGGTTTAATTGATAAGACTAAACATGCGCTTACATGGCTTATTAACTTTCCTTTATTTGAATATGATTCAGGCGAAAAGAGATTAAACTCTGTAAATCATCCTTTTACTTCACCAAAGCCTGAGGATATGCACTATTTAGATACTGAGCCTTTAAAAGCACAAGCCGCTGCTTATGACATTATTTATAATGGTGTTGAGATTGGTGGTGGAAGTATAAGAATCCATGATACAGAAATCCAAAGTAAAGTATTTAAAGCACTGGGGCTTAGTGAAGAAACTGCAAAAGATAAATTTGGGTTTTTACTTGATGCTCTTAGTATGGGCGCTCCTCCACATGGTGGATTAGCACTTGGATTAGATAGATTAGTTATGTTATTAACTGACAATAAATCCATTCGTGATGTTATTGCATTCCCAAAGACTCAAACTGCTACCTGTCCTCTCACTGATGCACCAAGTACTGTTACTGATTATCAGCTTAAAGAGCTAAGCATTAAAGTAATAGAACCCAAATAACACTACATTTCTAAGATCTGCGTCAAAATCTTTTTTCTGTCATATCTTGTAATCCAATGTGTATTTTTTAAAAAATCCCAGCTAATTCCACGGTCTAAAAAATAGTCGGCTACTTCTATTTCACAAGGTTTTATATTCTCTTTTTTCTCCAATGGATAAATTGCTTGAGCATGGCTACTAATAGAAGCACCTTTAGATTCATCTTGAAGAGCATGGATCCATTCTTCTGCAAATAATAGTGATTCTTCTAACTCTATAAACTCCTTAAAATCATTGTTTAAAAGACAATCGCTAAGAGAAACAAGTTTATTTAATTCTATTTCTTTTCTGTTTAAGCATAATCCTGAGAAATAAGCCGCCATGTCTAAATATTGTATAATTTGTTCTCTTGTATATAATTGCTTTGTCGGTTTGATTTTATTCAGTACTAAACTAAACCCTGCTTGTTTAGCAACTGCTTGATCTTGAAAGTTTTTTATTGCGCTTTCATAATTAGCTCTCTGGATTAATTCTAATCCTTGATTTATATAATCATTTAAGAGTTCACTCGGTCTATTTCTTACCCCCAATGCTGAAGTATTGTCTGTAATTATCTTAGGAAACATTAATTTCGTAGCAGGATTAATTGAATTCATAATTAACTACTATTGTATCGAATATATTATTTTTTTCAATCTGCTTTTTCTTGAGCCTATTCCTTGCTATTATGTAGCACCTAAATAGGAGAAAATATGAGCAAAATCAGTTGTTTCATCTTAATTGCACATGGCAGTAAAGAAAAAAAATGGAATAGCCACTTAAAAAAGCTGCTCGTAAAGCTAAGACAAGAGGCGGGACAAAACACTATAATGCTTGCTTATCTAAGTCCACAAAAGCCTAATCTACTAGATATTGTTAAAAAGTTAAATAATGACTCTGTGCTTTTTGTTTTACCACTCTTTATAGGACCAGGGAAACATATTTCTTGCGACATACCAAATGAAATAAAGGTAATAAAGAAAAAATATAAGAAAGTAAAAATTAAGCTATTACCTACTATTGGTGAAAATGAAGGTTTTATTTCACTATTAGCTAATATAATAAAGAGAGATGAAACCAATTGCTCAAAAAAGATCATATAAGGCTGGATTACCACCTGGTTCTTTAGTTCATATTGGTGAGAATAAAAGTAAAGAAACTAAAATATCCATCTTTAGTTTTGATGAGCATAATGTTGAGGAAAAAAAGAGTGTTTTAGCAGAGGATTGTTTTGTATTTAAAGAAAAAGAAAATACAACATGGATTGATATAGAAGGCATAGAAGAAATTAGGGTCTTAGAAAAATTAGGAAACTGTTTTGGTATTCATCCGCTTGCACTGGAAGATATATTAAATACAGAGCAGAGACCAAAGCTAGAAAACTTTGAGGAAAATATTTATATTGTCTTAAAAATGTTATCTCTACAAGATAAATGCATTATAACTGAACAAGTAAGTTTAATTTTAGGGCAAAACTTTATAATTTCTTTTCAGGAAGGGATTGAAGGAGATGTATTTAATCCTCTTCGTGAAAGGCTAAGAACAAACAAGGGTAATATTAGAAAAGTTGGGGCTGATTATATTGCTTATGCACTAATAGATGCAATCATAGATAATTACTTTTTAATACTTGAGTATTTAGGAGATAAAATTGGACAGATCGAAGATGAAGTGATTCAAAAGCCTAGTTTAAAAACCATAAAAGAGATGCATGGTTTAAAAAGGGAGATTTTAATTCTTAGAAAGTCTGTA
>JAHFBD010000277.1 GCA_023250175.1 Candidatus Melainabacteria bacterium | reverse complement strand
TTGCGAATCTATTATACGGAAGAGTAGTTCTACCTGTGATAAAGGCTTGTCAGGACTACCTTTACTTGATCTTTTTTCAGCTTCTTTGTTAGCAATGCTTGCAAATATTGTTCCTAACTCATCGATATCCAATGGTGGCTTATTTTTATCCTGATTCCATTGCTGGATATTTTCCCATGCTTCAGTTTCCCACAATTCCTGAGGCGTCTCACGTAAAACTTTTCCTATAGCTCTAGTTGCTTTTATGTTTCTTACACCTTCGGGATTTTCTTCACTAAAGAACTTGTTCCAATCAGTTTTACCGTTATTCTTTTCCTTTATCAATTCTTGAAGCTCAACAGTTGGTTCTAATATCTTTGTATTTCTAAAATCATTAATCCACCTATAAGCAACAATTGTTCCATCTGGAAATATAATCTCAGAAGGTGGTACAAGTGCAATTCCCTTTTCTCCTTTAACATCAATATTTTTAGCTAATAGAGATGTAGAGCTTTTAATAATTGAGCCATTACTTTGAAGCCAGAAATGGCGACCAGAATCTGGGGTTTCAACACTAACAGTACCTTCCAAAGGATCTAAATATTTACCTATAAATTCTTCATTTGCTCCTTTGTCCTGATCAATTACAAATGGATCGCCAGTTAGAATTGCAATGTTTTTCGTTCTTGGATCATTAAAATCCCTTGTGGCTTCTTCCTTTGTTATTGGACTATTTCTATCAGCCCATTCCGTTATTGTGAAAAAGCCTTTTTTGCCTTTTTCATCAATCCTTATTTCACTTACAGCTACTGGCTGTATTTCTTTTTCTAAAAGATCTAATGCAACTTTTAATAACTCTTCATTTCTATTTAAATACATTGTTTTCTGCCTCCTTTAGGTATACTTTCCTATCCCAGTACTTGAAAAGGTACTTTGTTTGGTTTTCTATTGAGGAGTTAGAAAATTTATTGTATAATTAATTTTGTAAGTTTAATTTATCAATCCAATTCTAACTCCACTATTTCATAGCAGTGGAGTTTTTTATTTAACCCACTGGTGTTGATTCTTTTCTCCTTTCTCTTTTAAACTCTTTAATAATCATTTGTCTGATATAACCTGATGAACTGATACCTTGTTGGCTTGAAAGATGCTCCAACATATCTTTCACTCTTCCTATTGACAAACACATAAGGTCTGAGCGAACATTCTTTTTAAAATTTTCTTCAACCATAATTTCTCCTTTTCTTGGTATTTATAAAGTATAAAAAATCTAATTTCTACATACATATGTGTAAAATAGAATCTTTTTTTTGATGGGCTAGTACAGACTAAGAAACTTTTAAAGTTGAAATCCTAAATCAGTCTTAGGATTAAAATCTTTTTTTGCCTTTAGATATTCGTTTGTAATTTCCCGTGCTAATTTCCTTGACATATATCCACATTTTGACTTTTTAAAGTAAGAGTGAAGGTAATTAACCCCTTGACTTTCAATCCCTTTAATTAAATCTTTTGCAAATGACATTTCTAGCATTTCTTTATTTAAATCAGTTTTAATCGTGGTGGGGTCTTCACGATAAACTACTCTCAACTTTTCATTTATGTCGTTTGAATGTTTATTAATTACACGGCTAAACTTTTTAGACACTTTATCTAAGTTGGAATTAACCGTGTTTAGAATTTTCAGTTTATTGTCATTAGTAATCTCATCTTCTAAATATATATTCCTGTAATTAAGTACCCTATTTTCTATTGGTATTTGAATTGGAGTATAAAACTTAAACAAATCGTTAGATGCTTGTGATATATACTCCCATATGTCATTAATAAAATGTCTTTTATAGTAATTCTTGCAAATATTACATATGTTATTAATTAGTGTTCTCTGAACTTGAAAACAATACTTACAAACATTACCTTTGTTTTGAGGGTCATAGATAAATGCTTCCCAAGAAGGTAAACTCAAATCAAGTAACCATTCATTAATAACAGGAAGTGCTTTAAAAAATAAATCCTTAAATCCTTTATTACCTTTAATTATTTTAAATAAAATAGCATCTCTTATAGAAAGGTTGCTTGCTCGATTAAATACAATTGCTTCTATTGCTCTTTTATCAACATTTGAAAATTGTGGACTTATCTCTGCATTTGCAAGGTTTTTATAAATAGCTGTTTCCAGTGGAAAAAAGGTTAATTGTTTTTCTAAGTAGGGTATTGTAATAGGCGATTCTTTGGAAATATCTCTTACACAAGTCATGTAGTACCAAAATGTATCTTGGAGAATCCAATAGCCTGCTTCTTGCTCAGCATAGCGTATTCTATCTTCAGTTAAAGAATCAGACTGGCTTACTTTTATTTCCATTTCCTAGCATTATATAGTAATTAAATGTTAGATACAAAGCCTCTATAGTAATTTGTGGATATCAAAATTAAAAGAGATAGACTTTTATAAGCTTTATATAGCTAGAACATAAAAATAACTTTAGTGAAAAGTGAGCTTAATATTTCGTTATGTAAAAATTCACCAAACCCAGTCTAGCAGTAGGTTCTAGGGTGTACTAGGTTGGTGCATACTAAGAAATTTATGTTACTTTGTTTTGGTTGATAGTACATACTAAGAATTTAAATTCTTTTTGCTTATTA
>JAHFBD010000276.1 GCA_023250175.1 Candidatus Melainabacteria bacterium | reverse complement strand
ATCCTTTATTTCGTAAATATTGCTATAGCCTAATTGTTTACATATTACTCTTGCCTGCTCTGGGATAGTTTTTAATTTTATATACTTTTTTAAGCCTTCTAATAAAGTAGTTTTACCAACTCCAGCTGAGCCAATTATTACAATGCGTTTTAAGGATCTATCTAACATAAATTTTCTTTAGTAGATTGATAATACAATAATTTAATGTTAAACTAAAGCTACTTTGAGGTTATATATTATGAAGAAAATATTTTTATTAACAACTTTTCTAATCATTGCTTGTATATTTTTTAACTTAGCTTTTAACTTAGCTTCTTATGCATACAACCCTCGCTATGCTGTTCACACATCAGCTAAAGATATAGAATATAAAAAAAAGAAAACACAAGAATGGTACCAATACAATAATAAAAACTTCACAAAAGACTCTCATCCTGCAAAGCTCCATTGGTTTAATGCTAAAAAAGAAGAGGAATGGCAAAAAAAGCGAGCATTAAAATGGCACCAGTCTAATGTTAAAGATGGTAAGTTTTACTTAGTTCACCCAGAACAAGAACTCAAATTCACTAAAGATAAAGCTTTAAGATGGCATGCAAAAAATAGTCACTGAACAAGTTATTGAAATTGATAATCCTGCTTCTTTTCAATCAAAAACAATATTTGAATCCCTTATTAAGCAAGATAAAAAACTTGAAAACAAATATATTATAAAATGCAACTTAGTAAAATCAACAAGATCTAAATTGTTTTTTCATTTGGTTTATCTGGGAAATATCGAAGGTATTATTAAAGAACCTTTTGTACCATCAGGCTTAAAATTAAAACATGCCCCACGCTCTTCAAAAGATATTTCTTGTTTAATAATCCCGACAGGAGTCGGTGCAAAATTTGGAGGTTATGCCGGAGATGCGAATCCTCTGGCTAGACTCTTTGCAAAACAAAGCAAATACTTACTAACACACCCAAATGTAGTAAATGGTGCAGTTTTAACTGATATCCCAGATAACTTAATCTATCTTGAAGGGTTTTTATTAGATCAATTTTTACTTGGTAAAGTCAGTTTATCTCCAACTAAAAACAATAAAATTGGGGTACTTTTCGATAAAGGAATAATAGATAAAAGACTTGAATATGAAATAAATGTCTTGAACGCTACTAAAACATTTTATGGTTGTGAAATAACAACCTGGACCAGTACAACAAAGCCACTTAAAATTAAGCCCACCTTAAATGATGGATTTTCAAGTGGAAGTATAGAAAATATTGAAAGTTTAATTGAAAGTGCACTACACTTAAAAAGTACTGGGGTAACAACCATTGCTATTTGTTGTGCAATTCCTGATCTGGAATTAAATAAAGAATATTCTACTGGTTTAGGTGTAGATCCTATTGGTGGAATTGAATCCATAATTTCTCGCACAGTTTCAGCAATAACAGGTTTAGTATCTGCTCATGCACCCGTTTTAGTCTCTGAAGAAAACATTGATTATAAAGATATATCTCCCATTTCTGCAAGCGAATACATTGCACAAACCTTCTTGCCATCAGTCATCAGTGGGTTGCGCTTTGCACCACAAATTAAACGACAAGCCAGAAATCAGAAATCAGAAATCAGAAATAACAACATAAGCAAAATCATTGTTCCTTATAACGCTTTTGGCAGCTTAGGTGTTTTATATTCAAATGAATTGTTTAAGAATGTTGTTTTGGTCAATGAAAATAAAACTTGTTTAAATGTCAATCCAGAACATATAAACACAACTATTAACAAGATAAATAGCTACAAAAACTTAATTGCTGCTCAAACCATTAGTGAGTCTGGGATTGATATGGATGTTTTTAAAAGACCAATGGAACAAATTAAACAGTGCTAACCATATACTCTGCTTATTATCTTACAAGCAAGCCTTGCTTGCAAGATGGGAAAATCGACTTCTTTTAGATACCCATTGTTGAGTTTATAATTACAGCTCTGTCTACTTCTGCTACAGATCTCAAATAAAGTTTAATAAATTCTGAATCATCTAATAGTACTAGGTTTGACGAAGAAATATTGAGGTATAAAAGTAAGTATATAAATAACTAGATTTGTTAAACCTATAGTTGTAGTAAATTGAGGAGATAAAATAAATGGAACGAATAGATGCTGGCTTTGCCTCTACTCCTAATAGACCACTAACGGGTATCGATAAAGTAACAAGTACATTAGTTCAAGGGCTTAAGAATAAAGATCCAGAAAAACGTAGGCTTGCATTAATTAGCTTAACTAATATATTTAGAGGATATTATGATGAGGCAGAAAAAATAGCCGGTAGTCCAATACAAAATAAAGAAAAATTATTAGAATCTCTTAAGAACCAAATAAAACCTATATTAACTAAGCTTATAAATGATGAAAATGAAGAAGTTCGTAGCCATGTATATGAGCAATTAGTACACGTATTAGGAGAAGAATCTGTTCCCGATCTTGTAAAAGCACTAGATGACCCAAAGAATAAAAATATAAAATATTATATAATAAGTGCATTAGAACGTACTGGTACTAAAAATGTAGCAGCGATTAGAAAACTAACTAATCTTGCAAAAAACGACCCAGAGCCCACGGTAAGAAGAGCAGCAATA
>JAHFBD010000092.1 GCA_023250175.1 Candidatus Melainabacteria bacterium | reverse complement strand
GAAAGCGCATTAAATTCTGTTGCTGGCGAGAGTGCAATTCAACAACAATTTAAAAATCAATTATCATTAATTAATTTACAAGAACGTATACAAAATCAATCACGTACTTCAGCAATATTAACTAATATTCTCAAGTCTCGTCATGATGCAGCATTAGATGCCGCTCGTAACCTTAAGTAATTACATTATAGAAACCAGAAAGAAATAAGAAAGGGACTAGTTAGTCCCTTTCTTATTTGTGTTTAAAGCTTAAGCATTTTTTGAATTTGAGATCCTATTTTTTCCTGTTCATGTCCACAATAAGTAAGGAAATCTACTAAAAATTGTTCTTCTTTAAGGGCTTTCCTTAGTCCCTGATCTGTCTGAGACTCAGTAGTAGCAAATGGCTTATAGTAGTCAAAATAAGGACTATTAGGATCATTGTGAACATAGTGCTTGAGAGCCTTACAAACCAAATCATTCTGATTAAATACTGCAAAAGCTTCTTTTCTTTTCATCCGTTGCACTGTTATTAATTGATTACATACACAAAAAATTCCCGATATATAACTTAAACCTATTGTATAATTTGCTTGATTACGTGTGTTTGGAGGTAAACAATCAACATCACCCTTACTAAGTATAAAACCCAAGATACAAATAAAAATATTTGCATCTTTAAATTCTGCTTGGTTACTGTAAAGTGCTTCCCAAGCATAAGCTTCTGTTTTTGCAAGTTTATCTAAAAAAACATTAATTACCCACTCCTCAGCTTTTTCCCAACTTTCGTCTAAATCTCTATTAGATCCGCTCTCTTCTGTTTCTGATATTTGGTTAGATTTTAAATTTATAATCTCTTTTATATCTTCATCCTCTTTTAACATTAATTTAACAGCATTTAAGTCCACAACCTTTCCCTCCTTAAAATATTTTCTTCTAAAAATCGCCTTGTAATTGGAAAGCTGCCCAATAATAAGGCGCAGACCATTTTTTATTTTTGTACATAGAAATTTGTGCTTGCCGCAAAGCTGCGGCTGGAGTTAGTTTTTCCTTTTTCATAGCAGTATAAAACCTCTTCATTAGTACTGACGTAGACTCATCATTAATGTTCCAAAGACTAAACAAAACTCTTTTTGCTCCAGCGTAAAAAAAACCTCTTGTTAGCCCTAAAATCCCTTCTGCTTTTAGCTCTTTTCCAAGACCAGTTTCACAAGCTGATAGCACTACTAGATTGGCCTTCAATTTTAAATTAAAAATATTATTAGCGGTTAAATAACCATCTTGATCGTTTCCGTTTGCGTCATATAGGGATAATACTATACCAGACAACTCGGGGGATAATTTGTCAATAAATCCATGTGTGGCAAAGTGAAGTATTGAATATTCACTAATTTCCGGATTTGTTACATTTAAAAGATTTGCACTTAATCCTAATAAAAGTTTTGGACTATCTTTTGAATAAACATTTGCAATTGCCTGTGCTTCCAAACCAACAAACGGTAACTGCCCAAAATTACCCCTTTCAAATAATCGCTTAGCTAATACAGGCTCTATTTTTTCATCCATATAATTAATTTTGGAAGTTTCTATATTTTTTTTACTATTAAAACCTAATCTATTATCATTAGATGTTAATACTGGATCAGCAGCTATCATAATGGATTTGCTTGGTAATGGCTCTTTAATAGTTTTTTCTCTTAACGCTCCTAAGATTGAAATAGATGGCAGGTTAATTATTTCATGATCTATAACTAGTGGTTGCCAGTCTTGGTTATTTTTTGTATTCGGTTTTAATAACGCAGCGAATGGCATTCCTTGTAGTGTACGATTTGCAACAAAGATTATTTTTTTCTTTGTTAGATGTTTATTTATTTGACCTAATATAGTTTCGCTAAAACTAGTAAGAGATTTCCTGAAAAACTCCTGTTCTGCTATACGCTCTCTTCTGTTTTCAAGCGATTCATTTTCTAGTTTAAATTGAGTTTTAAAGTAAGTCGCAACTGGCCAGCTTAGTTTTTCTATTTCTACGCTGCTAGGCAACTTATACGTATTAAGCATTTTATTAGTTACTACCCAAACATAACTATTGAGTTTTCCTAGTGAATATTCTATTAATAATGTATCATCATCTAATATATTTTTCTGTATCTCTTCTAAAGTTAACGGAATAGTTCTCTTTATTTGTGAATAAGACGAACTACTTTCTTTAATTGCCACTTGAAGTTGTTGTAAATCCAAATTTAGTACATTTATTTCTTCAATTAATTTAACCTTTTCCTCTTCTAAAGTTATATTGCGTAAAATACTATTTTTTTTGTTAATTGAATCTTGAATCTGTAGTTCTCTATTTATCAATGCTTTATCAATACTTTTTCTAATATCAATCCCTGACTCAGAAACTAAATCAAGTAGTCCTCTGGCTTTTGATAGCTCATAAAAGTACAAAGCCTTAGCATCGTAGCCTTTGCCTGGTTGTTTTTCATTCAATATCATTAGCAAATTAATATAAAAGTCATAAAAATTATTACCCTCTACTAATTCAAAGGTTTTTAACTCTGTATTTAAACTTCTTTCTCTAATAATTTCTGTTAGCTCTATAGCTTTTTCAATGCTGTTTATAGCTAATTCTAATTGTCCTAGCTTTTGATAAAGCTCTGCCTTTCTATATAGTACCCATCTTATACTGTGCTCGTTATTAATAGCTTTAGATAGCTCATAAGCTTTTTCGTAGTTGATTAAAGCTTTTTCATTATCTCCTAATAAAAAACGATTTAACCCTATTTGACGTAATATAACCGACTCAAAAGCTTGACTTTTAACAACTGCATTCAAGTCCAACGCTTCTTGATATGTCATTAAGCTTTTTTCATATTCTCTTTGTATGTATTGGTTGTAACCTTTGCTAATCAATGCAGGTATTTTAAGGGTATTTAGACCATTTTTTGTAGCTAACCCAATCACAGTATCATAAGTTTTCGCAGCTAAATCAAAATTTCTTAAAAAAACCAGATCCGTTGCAATCTCATTAAGCGTTGCTACTCTATGCCCCAACGGGCTATTACCCTTCTCAAAAACTATCAGTGCTTTGTTCAAAAAAATCAACGCTTTTTCATGTTCCCCAAGACCTCTTAATATAATTGCAATATTATATAGAGCCGTCCCTTCCTCTAATAAATTACCCGCCTCATGACTAAGTTTAATAACTTGATTATAAGTAGAAAAGGCTTGGTCTTTCTTATTCAAATTTCTATAAATATTG
Organism: Candidatus Melainabacteria bacterium; assembly: GCA_023250175.1. Lineage (GTDB taxonomy): Bacteria > Cyanobacteriota > Vampirovibrionia > 2-02-FULL-35-15 > 2-02-FULL-35-15 > JAHFBD01. The sequence continues at coordinate 4,972 of JAHFBD010000092.1, read as the reverse complement.
CCTAAACCGTTTAGTGCATTCATTTCTACATTCTTATCGTTTATTTGCTCATTTACTCTTAAACCATCTGAAAAAAACTTTATTGCTTTTTCTGGTTCGTTCATTGCAAAATATACATGCCCAAGACTATTAAAAGCTTGAGCTAAACCGCTTCCTACAGGAAACATTTCTAAAGACTTTTCAAAAAATATTTTTGCTGATTCTAGATCTTCCAAATTAAAACTAGTTTCTCCTATCATGTTTAAACATACTGCCTGCCGTTCTTTTTGTTGTACTTTTTTCCATTCCTCAATAGCTTGTTTATAACAGTCTATTGCAGCTAAAAAATTATTTTTACTACGTAATTTTTCAGCTTCAGTAAACCTTTCCTGGGCACGTGTATAATAAATATCTTGAGATACCGCAGTTCTAATTTCACTTTTAATAGTATATTTACCTGTTTTAACATTTTCTTGAGCAGGTTTTACTATTATAGTATATCTACCTGTTTTTTTTGCTATCCAGTACAGTGGTTCTGGCTCATAAAGCAACTCTGGAGTATTAGTTTCAAAATTAACACCTTCGCCTTGTAAGGAAATTTTTATATCTATTCCTTGTTGGGCAACATCTAGGTATAAAAATTGGTTTTCGATTAAATTGATATAGTAGCAATGAGACTGACTCCCAGCAATCTCTCGCTCAATAGGCTGTTGTGATAGCTCAATCCCGCTTTCATTATTTCCCTGATCATTTGCAAGAGTTTCTTTTTCAAGAACCAAATGTAGTGTAATCATAAATACACATATTAATACTAGCATTTTCTTTATCATGCCAAATCACCTCATTTTTATAGTACTTATGTTATTTTATCTAGTACGAATTACTTTTTAATAAAAATTATGTTTAGTCTTTTTTTGGTTTTTGAGAATTTTCGATACTTTTAACTAAAGCAGAAACAATACTTTCTGCTTTTTGTTTTGGACTACCCTTTTCAACCAGCTTTTTCCATATAATAGGAGTAACAGTAGTCCTAAGAATCATCAAGTTTGGTTGAGAAAGTGCCCATTTAAGAGTTGCGTCTGCTTTAGTTGGGTCACTATTATCATCTCTCAAACCAAATTTTCCTGTAGCTTTTATTAGTTTCTTTAGTTCTTCTCTTAGATCTGGCTCTATTAAATCAGAAATATAAATGGTTTGTATTTGCGATAAAGCAATATCTTCATTAGAATTAGTCCTAGAAACCCTAGAAGCTTGTTTTATAGTAGTGTTATTTTTACTACTAAGACTATTACTGGCTACTTTATTTTCTAATTCATTATTTTTGAGTAAGTTATCATCATTTTTATCTAAAGGTTTATTTTGTTCTTTTTGTTTATTTCGATTTTCAATATTTGTATTTAATTTATCATCGTTATTAGGTTTATTATTTTCTGCAATATTATTGGGAGTAAAAATAGGCGTTGATTCTGGGCTTGGCTTTACAATAGGAGAGGCTTTTATTATAGGACTTTGTTGATTAGAAATTAAATTACCTAAATTTGTATTTTTAGAAGTTTGGTACTGATGATGCGTAATAGTGCCTAAAACACATAACAGCACTATACTTGTTAATGCCAGCCCTACCTTTAACCCAGGGTTCAGAGACACATAATCCAACCATTCTCTTATTTTAATTTTTGTTTTCCACCGAAGTATTTTATAACGGTAATGGTGTTCATAAAACACCATTATTTTTTCTTCAACGGAATCAGAAGATTCTGCTAGCTTTACATTTTTAATAAGATTATAAAATTCTGGATCTGAAATTTTTGGTTCAGGGGCTTGCAAATACTCCAAAGCTTCTGCGTCTTTTTCACTATCTCCAGAAAATTCAAACCCCCGATCGTAGTCAATATTTTTTTCTTCTTTATTCATAAAAGTTTTCCAAATAAGATTTTAATTTGTTTTTTAGTTTATTTTTTGCCCTATGAACCCCTACTTTAATTGTATTGTAATTCTTATTCAAAAGAGTTGTCATTTCTTCTAAGCTATTTCCGTCTAGGAAATAGAGTACTATTAATTCCTGTTCTTTTTCCTCTAACTCCCTTATGGCTTTTTTAAGAACTCGAAATTTTTCTTTTTTTATTAACTCTTTTTCACTTGATAAATTATTAATGTAATTACCATCCCTTGTGCTATTTTCTTGTTTACAAAATTCCTCAATGTTAATATCGCTTTTCGCCTTATACTTTTTACGTAAATAGTCTTTTATTTTATTATTACTAATACTAAATAATAAATTTTTAACTGTACCTAATTTTGGGTTAAATTTTTCGGCTAGAATTAAAAAATTTTTAAAGACCTCTGCCACTAAATCATCTATTTCTGTTTGATTACTTGTATACTTTCCCACGTGATTATCCACTTGCTTTTTATATCTTAAATATATTTGGCCTAATGCTTCTCTGTTACCACAATTGAATTCCAATACCAAAGATTCATCACTAACTTTATCAAACTCTCTTGTCATAAACTCTACATGTATATATTCGCAAAAGCGAATATATGGTTACAAAAAAAACACTGGTTTTTGAAAATTCTTCCAGATAATTACAACTATAGCTCGTCTTCATCAACATTAATCTGACAGAATGCAATATATAACCCCGCAAGTCGAAAAGAAGCCTCCGCGCCTGGTCTTATCTCACCTGTTTCATATTTTCTATAATTGCCTGTTGTGATACCTAAACGGGTAGCCATTTCCTCGTATGTCATTTTGCTATTTGTTCTAACCTGGTAACAAACCTTGGCAAAATCAATTTTAGTTTTTCTCTTTTTTATTTGTTTTTTCTCTCTACTCATAATTAGGAATTATAAGACTAGTCCTAATTTAGCCGCAGGATTTATTCCTAAAAATAAATGTAAAAATTTTTCTGTAAAATATAAAAATTTCATATATGAGTAGTATTATAATATATATTAATGAATTTAACAAAGTATAATGTAAAAATTTAGTTCACATATGAAATGAATTCTTTAAATTGTAAATTTTTTCGGAAATTTTTGCAAAAACTTTGTAACCGTTTCTTTCCCACTACGAATATATAAATATACAAACTGATAGTACTCATCTAATTTCGTTTAAGTAAAAATCAAAAAATCAGTCTTTTACGATCTATAGAATTTCAACAAAAATTAAATGAAAATAAACAGAACTCCATCTAAACCCAACAAAATGAAAGAGGAAACAATTATGGATACAAAAAATCAAAATACCGAAAGCTCAACAAAAACAATATTACAAACCTTAATCGGTATTCCTTTATCAACATTGATACACTGGCTATTTATGTTTGATACCAGACCAGCTTTAGTAGCTAGATTTGGTTCTACTAGCTACTAAATAATTTACAGAAACATTTTGGCACATCACTTGCTATTACCAACGCTGCCATAAATCAATAAATTTAATAGCTCATTAATTTTCATTTATTAACAATGGTATTGAAAATAGCTAAATCAGATCTTTTCAGAAATACGATTGCAAATAATTGTCAGGCAAAGATACTAATAATAAATTACATAATATAAATTAATCAATAGTAGTTTGGCACAATTCTTGCGGGTAGATCATTAGACGAATTTTATTAGACGAAATTAGATTAATTAATAATAAAAATTAGTAGCAATTCATAGCGATTCATAGCGGTGCTACTTGAAATTCAAAATGCGTAGAGGTAAAACAAAAATGTTAAATAACGCAAATACAGCCCTAAATGGCAGTTTAACCAGAACCAGATTTGGCCAACATCGTGTAGCAGCAATAGATTTGGCCAATGTATACAGCCAATTAATAATAGCTAGCCCTAATATAGACCCTAATGGCTATAGCCAAGTCAAACTAGAGAAATTGGTTTCTTTTGACAATACTGACACATTAAAACAATCATTAGCTAAAGAGAAAATCTCTCTGCTCTCCTGTATCGCTAGTGGAATAGAAACTCTGACAGAAACTATTTCCAGTAATCTATCGCCAGCTAACCTAGCTAAACACAGACGCACCTATGGTATTAGCAACGATGAATACATCTCTGACTATCTCAACTTCCCTAACAATACAGCGATGCTTTGCTCGTTCTCCATAAATGACAGCAAAACGACTAGCCAAACCCTCTCAGAAATGCATCGTGGTACTAGTATAATCAGCCAATCAGATATAGCCCTAGTTCATTTCTATAATAAAATCTACCCCGGTGCTGAAAATTCACGTACTGCAATAGTCAATATTGCCAGTGACCATGTATCATTAGTAGTAGTTGATAAAGGGTCACCTCTCTGTGTTGGTTCGCTAAAACTAGAGAGTGAAATGAATAGCTTAACTACTGCAACCTCTCTATTCCAAGAAGCTAATAATATCCTTGCCAGCAATAATAACGCTACCAACGAGGAAACCTCTACCCCTAGTAGTAAGCTCAACTATGATTTAATACTATTAGTTGGCGAATGCAACGAACAATACCTAGTTAATCTACGAGTAGCACTTACTAATTCCAATATTACTGTAGGTTCAATAGAACTCTTTAACCCATTAATTTACAATTTCATCAACATAGATGCTCTACCTACTCGCGAGCAACAGCTACTCAATTCAGAAGGGTATAAATATACAGTAGCTATTGCGGGGGTTGCTATGGCACTAGAGTATGTAGGTATTGACCTATCTATTAGTCAGCAACCTCTTAGTAAACAGTTCACCAAAGAGGTTTATTTCTATACTCCCCAAAGTTACTTAGTAAAATCTGTAGACCTTGCTGTTTCTACTGTTAACAAGATAAAACAAGCTGTAGCCACTCAAACTACAGTACTAATAACAGCATTTGTTTTGTCTATAATTCTCACTGGCTATAACTACTACGAAACTAGTAACCAAATTATCTCACTAGATAAACTAATCTCTGAAGAAAAATTAGCACTAGGTGTATTAAAAGATATTAAAACCCAATACCAGCAATAT
>JAHFBD010000275.1 GCA_023250175.1 Candidatus Melainabacteria bacterium | reverse complement strand
AAACAAATCTCTCAAACGATTCTCAATCAATAAGCTCAGCCGCTATTGATTTAGCAAATGGTATTTGTGGACCACTTAAAACAAAAAAAATAATGATTTTAGGAGCTGGGAAAATGGCAAAGCTTGCTCTTGAACACATCATTAAAGTAGGGGGCTCAGAAGAAACTGTTGTATTAAATAAATCACCTCATAGAGTTATCGAATTTGCCGAAAAATATCAAGTAGATAAATCCATACCGTTTGATAGTGTTTATGAAACTATTAATGATGTTGATGTTGTAATTGCTGCTACTGGTGCTCCACACTTTATTCTATTTGCTGAGCAGTTTAAAACTATAAGAAAAGATACAAATAAAGAACTGTTTATGTTTGATATTTCAATGCCGCGTAACATCGACTCCGAGTTTGGTAAATTACCAAACATAAAACTTTTTGACATCGATAACCTTCAAGCAACATACCGGGAAAACACCATAGTTAATAAAGAAGCTGTTAATAAGGTTGAGTCAATTATAGTAAATGGAATTTCGAGATTTTACACACAAACCAGCAATAAAGAAGTCAGTTTATTAATTAAAAATTTAAAACAAGAATTTGAAAATGTAAGATTAACAAAGCTAAAGAAACTTACTAATAAAGCAACATATACAAGAGAAGAAGTAGACTATATTACAAAAAACGTTATTAACACTATTTTGCACAAGCCTATTAAAAACTTAAAATCTTCAAATCCTAATGGATCTTTAGAAAGCAAGAGTGAGTTAGTAAAAGAGCTATTTGGGTTAAAGATCTAACCTCAAATACAAAATTAAGAGTTGGTTTAAGATAATTTAATTTATACTATACATATGAAAAGTAATATCACTATTGGTACACGCAGCAGTAAGCTTGCACTTTGGCAAACCAATCATATAAAAGAACAATTGAAAAAATCATTCCCGCAAATTGAAATCACTATAAAAGAAATTAAAACAAAAGGGGATCATATAACAGATGTAGCACTATCAAAAATTGGGGATAAGGGATTATTCACAAAAGAAATTGAAGATGCTCTTTTAAATAATGAAATTGATTTAGCCATTCATAGCTTAAAAGATTTGCCTACAAAGCTTCCTAATGGACTACAAATAGGTGCTATTTTAAAAAGAGAAAAACCACATGATGTATTTATAGCAAAAGATAAAATTAAATTTAAAGAACTTTTACCAGGTTCAATTATTGGAACATCAAGCTTAAGACGAATTGCTCAATTAAAAAATCTAAGACAAGACTTAGCATATACAGACCTTAGAGGAAATCTAGATACAAGAATTAAAAAATTATATGCCGGGCAATACGATGCAATAGTACTAGCGTATAGTGGAGTGAAACGATTAGAATTCGAAGATAAAATTACTGAGCATTTTAATCCTCTGGATATACTCCCTGCTGTTGGACAAGGGGCTTTAGCTATTGAAATAAGAAACGATGACAATAAAATTAAAGAACTAATTAAAGATTTAAACGATAACGATACTTATTTAGCTATAAATTCTGAAAGAAGTTTTCTGGAAACTCTACAAGGAGGTTGTCAAGTACCTATAGGTGCATACTCTGAAATAAGCAACAATAAAGTTGTTTTACATGGAGTAATTGTAAGCTTAGACGGAAAGAGACTTGTTAAAGATACTTTAATTACAAATCTTGAAATAAATGATTGTAAAAAGCTAGGAAAAGATTTAGCTCATAAGTTATTACAAAATGGAGGCAAAGACATCTTACTAGAAATAAATCAAACGATTGATAGAAATTGTGCTTTCACAGATATATGATGTCACTATGCTAGCTAGCATAACATTTCTAAGCAACCAACTTATAAGGTAAGATTTTATCCGATTTATTCGGTAAAATCTGTAGGGTATTATAAATAACAGATTGGAAGCACTATGGAAAGCCGGTTTTGGGAGCGTAGCGAAAAAACCGGCGGCAGGTAAAAATTATATGATATTGTTTTTTTATGAATAATTTAAGCCCTAATAATTCAACCATATACATTACAGGAGCTGGTCCTGGTGACCCGGGTCTTTTAACATTAAAGGCCAAAGAAATTATTTCAATTAGTGATGTAATCGTTTATGATAATTTAGTTTCAAAAGAAATTTTAGATCTTGCTTTAGACATAAATCCAAATATAAAGTTTATCTATGCTGGAAAGGTTGGTTATAAGAAAGAAAGATCAATTAATCAACAAGAAATAAATAATCTTTTACTAAAGCTTTCAAAAGAATATAAAACAATCTGTCGTCTAAAGGGTGGCGACCCTTATATATTCGGGCGTGGTGCAGAAGAAGCTATTTTCTTAAAAGAAAATCTTGTTAATTTTGAAATTATTCCGGGGGTATCAAGTATTACTGCAGTTCCTGCTTATGCAGGCATACCACTTACACATAGAGACTGTACAAGCTCATTTACTGTGATTACTGCACATGAAAATCCTGGAAATCCAGACAGCACAATACAATGGGAAAGTTTTGATGCTATTAAAAACACGCTTGTAATTTTAATGGGTGTAAAAAATTTACCTCAAATAATTAACAAATTAATCAACTTAGGACGTTCGCCTTATACTCCACTAGCCATAATATATAGTGGAACTACAAACAATCAAAA
>JAHFBD010000274.1 GCA_023250175.1 Candidatus Melainabacteria bacterium | reverse complement strand
AAACCCTTGCACCAAGCCAGTTCTTACTAGATGCCTTTGAAAGAGGGATTAAAAACGTAGAGTTTGGCGCTGACTTGCTTCCTTTCGATCCGACTAAACGATTAGCTGGTGAATATACAGAAGAAGAGATAGGAAGAATACGAGAACTTGGAAAAACTCTTGGACTAACCCTTACCGTTCATTCTCCAATTGTAGGTCCACTTCACCCAAAGACAAACTTTACAGCTGTTTTAGAAGATGCCAGCGATAATGTTCAACTTATGAAAGATACAGTTGACTTTGCGTCCTGGATTGGAGCAAAGACAGTAGTAGTACATATCTCAGATAGAAATAGTGACGATGCTATTAAAAACTATGCAGACATTGCCTGTCATGCTGTTGGAAAATATGCATCCGATGGAAAGCCTCTAAGAATAGGTTTTGAAAACTATATGAATAAAGCCCTTCCAGGTGGTGTAAAACCATTTCCTACCATGGAAGAACATTTTGAACCATTTGCAAAAATTGTAAAACAAATAGTTAAAAACTCCATTGATACGGGACTCAATCCTACAGAGGCATTAAAGCATTGTGCATTGTTGCTTGACTCAGCACATTTTAATTTGGTTACAAATATGCAAGATCCACTATCAGCTGTAGAAGCTCTTCCTAAGCTTGTTTCTAAGCTTGGTAGTGAACTAGTAGATGACAAAGACCTTGCACCCAAGTTAAAAGAAACAAATTTTGATCTTAATAAGTTTGCAAATAGTATAATTTGTGAGCTTCACTTAAATCAAAATATTGGTCCAATTGGGTTTACCGTTCCAAATAAAGACTACAATGCAGATATTCATAATCCTGTTGAAAGCATAGGGACTATTGATAACATTGGCTTTGTATCTTTAGTTCAGGATAGTGGACTTGGAGAAAATATTGTAATTCTTGCAGAGCAGAAGAAGCCATTAAGCCCTGCAGGACTACAAATTTTATATAATGCTACAAAACAAACCCCTGGAATTGCTATTCCAAAAGGAGAAGAAAGAGTAAATTACTTTAAACAGTCAGGAGAAGAGTTGATTCAGGAATATAAAATAAATAATCCAGAAAGATATGAAAAAATAAAATCTCTTCTTGAAACAGAAACTGGTAAAGTTCATTCCTACTATGCATATATTGCAGGACGGTTAGGACTTGATCATTTACTTGAGCATATACAAAAAAGAGCTTTTCATAATGTATTAGGTGCACAAGCTGATTTAGAGCAACTAGAAAATCTAGATTCTCTCCCAGTCAATGATGTGAAACTAGAAAACTATGAAAATGGTGCTCTTATAATAAAGCGAGGAACGACACTAGAAGAAGCGAAGAAAGAAGGATCAAATAATTTTTATTTAGTAGCTAAAGGTAGTGTAATCGTTCAACTACAAGATGGAAAAAGTTTTGAATTAAAGACTGGAGCACCATTTGGAGAAGCTATGTTTCTTACAGGAGCACCACGTAGTGCAGATGTAGTTGCTGGTCAGAATGGTACAACTGTAGTACAAATATCAGAAGAGGATTTTTGGACTATGTACAATATGCTTGTACCATTTCAAGAAAGACTTGATATTCACTCTGAGAAACGCTCGGGTGGAATTATAAAGTAGTTTTAAATCCCTAGTTTCTTAGCAATTTTTTTTAGTTCTGGTTTTTTTAAAGCTTGAAGAAGTTCAACTAACTGTTCGTTTTTGGCTTTTTCCTGAAGAATTTGATTTGAAAGTTGCTCAGCTAAACGCCTGATTTCTTTATTTTCTTTTAAAAGTTCTTTGTAATCATTGCCTTGTTTTTCTAAGGACTCCTTGTCAGCCTTAATTTTATAGTGCTCGCTGTATAAATTTGATAATTCCTGTTCTCTTTGACCTAATTGCCAGTTTGCTTTTTGAATTTGGGTTTCTAGTGAACTCATGTGTTGTTTTAACTCGTTGACGAGTTCATGTTCTTGTTTTAATGCAATTCTATCGTCTACAAGTACTTTTAAAATTGCATGGATTTGACTGGATATTGAATCAAGAGATTGATTCTCTGGTTCCCATAATTGTTCAAACCCTTCTAAGCTTGTATTCTCTTTTTTTAATGGAATGCTCATTTTTTATTTTTTATCCTTTTAGTCTTACTTTTCTTCTGACGATCTTATCTTGATTTTGATTCTTAGTGAAGTCATCCATATGGTGTATTTCAATTAGTCTAGATCATCCAAAGCAAAAGGGTTTATTTTTGGTTGTTCTTTTTTAGGTGGATTAGCTGCGGGTTGGCTAGTTTTTGGGGTAGCTGCTGGTTGTGCTTGAGCAGTTGTAGTTCCTGGTTTTGTAGGGGTTTGAAGATTTAATGCATTTGTATAGGCAAGAACTGTAGCAGAACAAAGCTTAAGCTGTTTTACATACCACATACAAAGTTCTTCCTGGCATAAAACAGGTACATCTTTGTTAATGCTTAATAAAGGACAGTAAGGTGTTTCAGGCATAGGGTTATTTTATCATTGAATTGAGAATTGAGAATTGAAAATTGACAATTAAAACTAATTCAATTATCAATTCTCAATTGTTAATTGTCAATTACATAGCCTCTGGCGCTGTTATACCTAATATATTTAAGCCATTGGCTATTGTTATTTTAAGAGCTTCTACTAAAGCCA
>JAHFBD010000091.1 GCA_023250175.1 Candidatus Melainabacteria bacterium | reverse complement strand
TACTGATGAGGATATAAACAAAAACTCAATCATGGGAGGTAAAGTTAGTGCTGGTGTAGTTCATGCAATTACAGATAAGGAATTACTAGCAATAATCCCACTAAATAACGATGCAAAAAACAATAATATAAAATCAGATAAACCAATAGTTCTAGACGCAAATTCTACTTTAACTGCCAACATTGGAAAGAATTTCAAAGAACTAGCGATTGGAATAGCTGAGGATCAGCTTCAGGAGCTTCAGTCAGAAGAGCCTGTAAGTAAAGAAAGTGAACCTCCTCCGGCGAATGTTAATTGTGATATTAACCAGTTTGCTTCCCGATGTACAGATATAAGCAGTGAAATATTAAGTTCAATTGGCGCTGACTTTAAAAAATTTATTGTTGCTAATAATTGTGACGTTCCTGGATTTGCAATAGCCTTAGTGAAAGAACTTTTACTTGCTTCATCCGCTGAAATAGATGGCAATATTGGTAAAGGATACTGCGAATATGTTACAAACATTCAAACAAATGAAACCAGACCTTGCAAGGTATATGCTGAGATATTAGCAAAGTTTAAATCTGGAGTAATTGATCAATTGCCTTGCCCACCACCGTTTTGTGATAAATTTCAAAATATTAAACCTCCAAAATGCATTAGCCCTATACAATTTTGTGCTACACAAGAAGAAGGTATTTCATTTAATATAGCAGGAGGGGAGAATACTTGTCGTGGAGCAAACTGTAAGTCTGTTTGTATAAATAGACCTGTTAAGGATTTGTTCTGTGCAAGAATTGGTGTAGATATAACAGATAAAGAATGTAATGAAGGCATAGGTTCAACAGAAAATATTCCATGGACAGTAGCAGCTAGCTCAAAACAAAACTTATTTTGTGTACCTAACTCTCTCCAATCATTTGAAAATGCAAACTTTACACTGCAAGAAATTGCTGATGGTTGTGAGTTAAGTTCATGTCACAAAAAATGTGAACAGATATTTACCTCTAAAACCAACTTTACTTCTACTTCAACTAATATTCGTTCATTATTGGAAACTAATTTGAAAAAACAAGAAAGTACTATAATGCTAGGAGCGACAGATACTAATACCACAATAACAGTAGGTGAAACAAGTTCTAGTAGTAGTGGTAGTAGTGGTAATATTGGAAATACTGTTACGCTGGGTGGTGAGGATGATATCCCGATTGCTGTAAGCACTTCTGGTGCTCCAAGATGTGATATTTGTGATTGTCATTTTACTTGCGATGCAGAAGTAGGACGAATAGTTGATTGTACAAATCCACTGTCAAAATATTTCTCAATTAAATGCTGCAATTCAAAAGCATCTCTTCCCAAACAACCATTATCACCAATACCACTTGATATTAAAAGTTGTTTATGTGAAAGATTTAATAATTTTACAGATAATGGCATAGTAAAAGAAGAAGCTCAGATAGATTGTAAAACACGGTGTCCTCAAGGCTATGAAAAGGATCCTAATGCAGATGAGTGTTTGCCTATCTGTCCATCAGGATTTGTGAGAAATCCTGATGGCAATTGCAAAAAGAAATGTCCTAAAGGATTTGTTGAGGATGAGTCTGGCAATTGTGTATGTCCTGAAGATTTAATTCTTGGTCCAGCAGGAACTTGTATATTACCGCCACCTGCTCCTTGTTTTGCTCAAGAAATTTCTACTTCAGTAAAGCCCTGTATATGTATTTTCCCAGCAAAACTAAATGCAGCCAGTGTTTGTGAATGTCCAACAGGATTGATATACTCAGATGTAGGCTGTATCCCTCAACGAATCTGTGATCCACTTGAGTTGCCAAGTCTTGATACCTGTAAATGTGCCCAAGGTGCTTTTCCCGTAACATCACTCGTTACACCTAATACATTTAGTACATTGACGATTACTACATGTCAGTGTCCACCAAACCAGACCTACACTATAAATGGTTGTAAGTTTTCACCACCTCGGATATGTGCAGCTAATGAACCTCCCGCAATTACTAATTGTAGATGTGCTACTGGTTCTGTTCCTACATCTGTAGTTAACAATACAAGCTCTTCTGTCAATGTAGAAGTATTATGCCAATGTCCACCAGGACAGATTTATACTACTTTAGGATGTAAAACTCAAACACCCAGAACTTGTCCCCCAGGGGAAGTATCTTTTATAAGTAACTGCACCTGTGCATTTGGAGCTAAGATCAATTCTCTTGGTGTCTGTCAATGTCCTAATAATAATCAAACATATACTGAAACAGGTTGTATAACATTTAGTACAATATCTAATAACTGTTTACCGGGTGAAGTCTCTACACCCTTGAACCCTTGTACATGTCCAGCAGGTGCTAAACCAAACCCATTTGGGACTTGTGATTGTCCACCAGGATTAACATATACAGAAAATGGTTGTATAGCTTCTAGTATACGTACATGTAATGCAAACGAGTCTCCAACAATTAATAATTGTAAATGTGCTCTTGGTGCTACCTCTAAATTAAGCTCTGCAACTCCTGGAATACCAACTTTTGGAATACTAACAGATACTTGTCAATGTCCTCTTGGGCAACTTTATACTACCCTAGGATGTAAACCAATTCCTTCTCATATATGTTCACTTGGTGAAGTATCAACACAAACAAACCCCTGTACATGTGCCAGTGGTGCAACTGTTAAATCCACTGGTTCTTGCGAGTGTCCCAGTGGTCAAACATATACTACAACTGGCTGTAAGAGTATTTGTGGAATAGCATTAGCATCTACCAGTGCAAACCCATGTACTTGTGCATCTCCAGCTACACCTACTGGTCCTGGTGGACTATGTCAATGCCCAGCAGGACAAGCATATACAGGCAATGGTTGTTCAGCTATTACTAAAGTCTGTGAACCAGGACAATCCTCAGCTTTATTTGATCCTTGCAATTGCCCATCTCCTGCAACTTATGCTTTAGGAGAAACGGGTATCTGTAAATGTCCCGAAGGACAAGTGTATACCACTAATGGATGCACTACATCAACTATTAAATGTGCCTTTGGTCAAAAACCTACAGCTACAGTTCCTTGTTCATGTGCATCACCAGCAACTCCTATTGGTACTGGTGGAGAATGTATATGTCCAGATGGACAAACATATTCAGCAAGTGGCTGCAGCCCTACCACTAGAATATGTGGAGTTGGTGAGTTTGCATTATTAGCAAATCCTTGTATCTGTGCTGGTGAAGCAACCTTTAATTTAAATAGAGTTTGTACATGCCCAACCGGTCAAACTTATACTAAAAATGGATGCACCACAAACCAAAGCCAGCTTGTCCTTACAAGTGCTGTTGTTAGCAGCAATAATATAATAATTACATTCAGCTCAAATTTGAATGAAACTATTTTTATGAAAGATTCTCTAAACAATAACTTAGGATCATTTTTTGCAAGTAGTCCATTGTCTGTACCACTTTCATCATTTCCTAATATTATGATTGGTGTACAAATGAAATTATGCAGCTCTTCAAATCAAAACTTATGCACTGGATTAGTTACTGTTATAGACTCAACAAACCCAGCAACTAGTAGTTCAAGTGGTTTATCCTCTAGTAGCTCAGGAGGTTTAGCAGGAAGCTCTACAAGCTCCACGAGTTCTACAAGCAGCTCAGGTAGCACTACAAGCAATACAATTACGTTAACAAGTGCCTCAGTAAGCGGGAATAATGTTACTTTTAACTTCACTAAAAACTTTGCTAATTGTGTAACAGTCAAGGACTCAAGCAATATAAATCGTGGGTCTTTCTGTAGTGATAATACTTTTACGACAACCAGAAGTGTTTTTCCTAATGTTTTAATTGACTCTCAGGTTAAGTTATGCAGTAGTGTTGATGACAATGTCTGTAGCCAGCTTATTACAGTAACAGGGACAAAAGCAGTTTTGCTTAATGGTGTGGTAATTAGTGGAACAAATGTAACGGTTTCATATGATACAAACTTCTCTGCTTGTACTCAATTAAAAGACACTAACTCAAACCCTTTGCACTCTTCTAATCTCTTTTGTAATGTAGGAAATGTTTCTGTTACTTTTCCAATATCTTCACTTAATACTGGCTTCCAAAGCGGTACGCAGGTTAAGCTCTGTCATGTAAATGATATCAATACTTGTAGTCCGATTGTTACTGTAACAGGAAGCTAGCTTTTCTATAAATATCTCCACCAAATATAAACAGTACAAACAATCATTGATTCAATCATAATTATAGATCCTACTTTTAAAAATTCGATAAATGTAATCGGGTGGTTGTGTTTGTTTGCCATATCTGCAACTACTATATTTGCACTTGCTCCTATTAATGTTCCATTTCCACCAAGACATGCACCCAGTGATAATGCCCACCAAAGAGGGTTTAAATCTTGATAATGATTACCCAGATCTTTTATAAGCGGAATCATTGTTGCAGTATATGGAATATTGTCAATAAGTGCTGAAAGAAATCCAGACATCCAGAGAATTGCATAGGCTGTAACAGCATAACTACCCTTGCTTAAGTTAAAAACCAATTCTGATAAATGGTGTATAGTTCCTACTTTTTCAACAGCACCAACAATTATAAATAATCCAATGAAAAAGAAAATCGTAGTCCATTCAACATCTTCCCAAATATGTTTTTTGTTTTCAAAGACTAAGAGTACCGATGCTCCAGCTAGCGCAATAGTACCAGCTTCTAAACCTAATAATTTGTGGAAAAAGAAAGCAACTATAATCATTGTAATTACAATCAATGATTTTATTAAAAGCTCCTTATTTCTAATAATTCCATTTAACGACATTGATTTCAGTTCTGTTTTTGCTATTTCTGGAATCTCAAGTTCTTTTCTATAAATTAAATAAAGCGTAAAAATTGCTATTGGTAATATCAGTAAGATTACCGGGGTTAGATGAAATATGAATTGGTTAAAATCAAGCTTTGCTGCTGACCCTATCATAATATTGGGTGGGTCACCTATTAAGGTCGCAGTCCCACCAATGTTTGATGCAATTGCTTGTGTAATTAAATAGGGAACCGGATTGATTTTTAAATCTTTTGCAATGGCACATGTTACAGCACCTAAGAGTAATACGGTAGTTACATTATCTAGAAAAGCTGAAATAACTGCTGTTAATAAAGCAAAATAAACCATAAGCAGAACACCATTACCATTTACTTTTTTTGCAGTATAAATTGCAAGCCATCTTATACCACCAGTTTCTTTTAAGATGTTTACTAAGATCATCATTCCAACAAGCAAAAAAATCACATTAAAATCAATGCAATGAAATGCTTCCTCCTGGGTAACTGATTTACTAATGAGTAAAATACTTGCACCAAGTAAAGCAACTACTACACGAGGAAGTTTTTCAAATGTAATGAAGATATAAACTAAAATTAAAATAATATTTGGAAACCAAAAAGTAAGAGTAGACATAACTATAAGTCTACTGGTTGATGGGTGGTCTGTAAAGCTTTCTAAGATATGTCATTTTTCAAAAGCCAATTAATATCTTTTATACTATCCCTTACAATTGCACATTCTTTAAACCTTACAATTGACCTTACAATTAAACAATGTTACAGTGGTTATATGAAAACGCAAGAGTTAATCCTAGAAAAAGCTAGGTCTGGGAATGGCATTACTACTTCTCAGATTGTAAAACTCACAGGTATTTCACGACAAACAATAGCTGAACATTTCCGTAAACTAGTTG
Organism: Candidatus Melainabacteria bacterium; assembly: GCA_023250175.1. Taxonomy (GTDB): domain Bacteria; phylum Cyanobacteriota; class Vampirovibrionia; order 2-02-FULL-35-15; family 2-02-FULL-35-15; genus JAHFBD01. Next base: position 2,601 of record JAHFBD010000091.1, on the reverse strand, counting down.
GAGGAAAAAAACTTATTAAAACTGGTTCTACACATAATGCTAAATACTTTTTATACGATAAGAACAAGGATAAGCTGCCAGAACTACACTTTACAAAACAATACTCTATTAAAGACTTAGAGGAAGATCTGGTTTTTCAAGAAATTTCTCTTAAGATGGGGTTTAAAAAACTATTCTCAAGTAATGGCTATAAGATTACCAACTATGCATTTACTGAAATGCTAAACAATGCTATTGACCACTCTAAGTCTGCTAAAGTTCAAGTATATTGTAAATCAGAAAAAGGAAATACGAAATTTGAGATTGTGGATCGAGGAATCGGAGTCTATGAAAGTATTCGTAAAAAATTTAAGCTTAAAAATCATTTTGAGGCTTGTGAACACTTATTAAAGGGAAAGCAAACTACTGATGAAAGAAAGCATTCTGGAGAAGGTATCTTTTTTACTTCAAAGATAGCAGATCAATTTATTCTTCACAGTGCAGAACTTAAGTTGGTCATAGATAATGATTTGGAAGATATTTACTTAGACACTATAAAAACTTTGAAGGGTACTAAAGTAGCATTTATAATAAAGCAAAAAACAAGAAAAAGCCTTAGTGCTTTGTTCAAAGAATATCAGAATAGTGAAGATGAATTTGATACAACAAAATTAAGTGTAAGCATCTCTCTCTACGAAAAAGGAGGTGAACATATTTCCCGTTCAGAAGCTAAACGAATTTTATTTGGGCTTGAGAAATTTAAAAGAATTATTTTTGATTTTAAAAGAGTAAAAGGAATTGGACAAGGATTTGCAGATGAAATATTCAGAGTTTTTAAGTTGACTTACCCTTCAATTAAGATAGAAACTATTAACATGTCACCAAGTGTAGAGTTTATGGTTAAAAGAGTTAAGAGCCATAAGTAATCCAGAGAAACTATTTCCAGAAGTGTCCTACAAAAGGAATTACACCACGGATTTCAAAGTTTCCATAGAATGTCACACCCGGGTCTCTTTGACGAAGAAATTGTCTAAATGCAGCACCATAAATATTACTTATACCAAGGGTAGCTTGATAGCTCTTAGTTCGTGGAGATTCGTAGGTTAGATTTACATCCCCAACCAAATAGCCGTTAATCTTATCTTTTTCTGCCAGGCTTGCAAATTTTGGTCCAATGTAAGTGTTTATATAATTTACGCTAAATCCTGTAGGGCTATGCCAGGTAAGTCCAAAGCGGAATCTGTTTGGTACTTGGAAGGTTGGTATTCTACCATTCACTATTGCTAGTGTACTTGTTACATCATCAAATATCTTATATGGGGTTTTGTCTCTAATATGTTGATAAACATATGTAGCAAAGAAACCTACTTGTTTAGCTAATAATTGATTGTAACTAAGCTCAAATCCCAAGTTTCTAATTCTTTGTACTTGATAATCAGCCAGACTATCAAAGTTTCTAACAAGCATTCTTCTATAAAATGGCTTAACTCTGACAAAAGCATCAAGCCATGGTACTACTTTTGCTAATCTATGCTCTATACTTGCAGCATGCTCCCATCCTTCAGTTCCCCTTGTAAAAAATTCTCCTTGATCTCCAAATGGTAATCCAGCCACATCTTGGGGAGCTAGTTCAGAAAATGCTGTATTATAAAAAGCTTTATGTTGCGAAGCAAGTCTAACAACAGTGTTTTGTCCTAAAGTATAGGCAACTCCTGCTTGTGGACTAAATGAAACTCTGTCTGTATTTCTTCTATCAAAATCTAAAACACTACTTGTCATTCCATCTGTTAGAGCTTGAACAATTGAATTGTCTTTTGTTTTTTGGAAGATTTGATCATATCGTAACCCAAATACAGCATCTGTTTTATCATTTACTCTAACTAAATCCTGTGTATAGCCCGTCAGTATGTCATATCGAGAACGCTCTTTAAAATAACTAATAGTTTGGATGACAGGATCTATTCCCATGCTAAAAAAGTTTGTACTGACTTGTGCTGGGTTATTTGCTCTTATCCATTCAGCACCAGAAGTAAATCTGTGTTTATTATGATTTGAAAGATAACGAGTTTGGTATCCATAATTTCTTGGAAATGTTCCAGCAAATAGCATTAGGCTACCTAATGCAGGATTACTACTATCAAGTCTTGTTGAAGTAATTTCACCAAAAGCTCTACCTAAAAGAACATTGCGTGGATTTGGATGCCAGTTATATGCTACATCAAAAACATTTAAATCTGGAGTAAATAATGAACGGTCTCCTTTAAAGGTTTTATCAAAAAGTCTCATATTGACATCAGCTCTTGTATAAGAACTAATAATATCTAATGATTTTAATGGGCTAAATGCAACATCGCTCTTATAAAAAGATCTGTTCCCTCTCCCTGTAATATTTCCAAGGACATCTTTTACATATCCTCCCATAAACTCATTGTTCACATAAATATTCCAAGGAGTACCAAGATAACCATTAGTTTTTATGGTTCCTTCACTTACAAGAGAAATTTGTTGTTGACCAAATAATCCTTCAGTTGTTACATAAAGCTCAGGTGCTCTAAAAAATCTATATCTTCCATTTGGTGAACCAATTACACTTGGGGAAAGCAATTTTCCTACTAATCTTTC
>JAHFBD010000090.1 GCA_023250175.1 Candidatus Melainabacteria bacterium | reverse complement strand
TCCCTATGTGGTTTAAAGTCCCAAATCAAATCTACTTAAATCAAGGTTCTCTATCTATATTAAAAAACATTAATGGAAAAAGATTTTTTATAGTCACCGACACAACTATGGAAAAATTAGGATTAGTAAAACAAGTTCTTGACTTACTTCCTGAAAATGCAAATTTCAAAATTTTTAATGGCATAGAACCAGAACCATCTAAAGAACTTATAGATAAAGGAGTAGAACAAATAAGCAATTATAATCCTGATTACTTTATTGCTCTTGGCGGTGGCTCAGTAATAGATGCGGCAAAAGCGATTAGACTATTTTATGAAAGCCCTGAAACAAAACTAGAAGACTTGTCTATTAACTTTGTTGATTTCAGAAAAAGAGTAACAAAATTTCCAGTTTTAGGAAAGACAAAGCTTATTGCAATCCCTACTACCTCTGGTACAGGTAGTGAAGTTAGTCCGGCCTGTGTAATAACAGACAAGAAGAAGAATATAAAAATTTCTTTATTTGATTATTCTTTAACACCGGATATTGCAATTGTAGATTCAGCGTTAGTAAAACAGCTACCGTTAAAACCTACTACAGATACAGCAATTGATGCTTTTACTCATGCCCTAGAAGCATATGTTTCCCTCTATGCTACAGATTTTACTGATGGACTTTGTTTACAAGCCATTCAATTAATTCATGAGTACTTACCTAAAGTAACTACAGCCCTGGATAATTTAGAAATAAGACAAAAACTGCATAATGCAGCTACCTTAGCTGGAATGGCCTTTAGTAATGCTTCTGTTGGTATAAATCATGCTTTAGCACATGCATTAGGTATAAGGTTCAATATTTCACATGGAAGAGCAAATGCAGTTTTTCTTTTAAGCACAATTAATTTCAATTCAAGTCTTCCTTTGAAATTTCTACCATTCGTAAATTATAAAAACTATATAGCTCCTGAAAAATATGCACAAATAGCAAAAACACTCGGTTGTATAGGCGGTGATGTAAAAGAGCTAGTTTATGAGTTAAAAACTAAAGTAAAAGAATTACTAAAAAAATCCAGCTTGCCGTCTCGTGTAAGTGAACTGGAAATCAATTTAGATGATTACTTAGCTAGTATCCCAGAGTTAATAGAAAAAGTAATTAATGATTTAAGCCTAAGAACAAATCCCAGGCTACCACTTGTAACAGAACTTGAAGAGATCTTAAGGAGTGCCTATTAATGACACAAGTAAACTATAAACAAAATTCAAAAGAAACTTATGATCCTTTCTTTAACAAACTACACAATGAACTCCTGGATAAAGAAGAGGTTGTATTAGATCTACAAAATACTTCTTTCATTTCTGTAAATTTTCTAGAAGAACTTGAAAAGCTTATTAATAAAGCAAATGAATTAACCAGACGTTTAAGAATTATTAATGTATCACCAAGCATTTACAAGGTATTTAGAATAGCAAGAAATAGAGAAATACTAGCTGCCACAGAACTACACCAAACAAGCAATTAATCCTTGTCTGCCTGCTCTTTTCCCTTGCATTCTATGTGAATATAGCTGACTGGTATGAAGTGCTGTATCCATTTCAGATACATATACTTTCATGACCCCAGCTTTATCTAACTGCAGCTGGTTAGCTTGTTTTAAATCTGCTTTTGGTTTACTTCCACTTGTATCAAGAATAGAATCAGATTCACATGCCTTCACTAAAAGCTCTGCAACATCTGCTCCAACTTCATACTTATGTCTTCCAATTGCAGGACCAATTGCTGCAATGATTTGTGAGGGACGAACCAAATAATGCTCTTGCATAGCTATAACTGTCTTTTCTACAATTGATGCAGCTGTTCCTCTCCATCCAGCATGAACAAGTCCCAAAACTTTCTTTTCTGGTGCATATAATAAAATAGGAACACAATCAGCTGCTGTTATTAATATCGGAACGTTTATCATCTGAGTAATCAAAGCATCTGATTCTGTTATTTCTGGAGTATCTCTTTCTAAAATTAAGATTTTATCTGTATGTTTAATAGGTAAAACAACTAAATGTGAATAAAGTAAATCAAGGTTTTTACAAAGTATTTCTCTGTTTTTATCAACGCTCTTTTCAGGGAAATTTGTTAAATTGTGTTTTGCTAAATTAAAGTCACCAGCCCTACTTGTAAAGAGATGTTTTAAGGTGGGAAATTCTAAAAGAGCTTGACATTGCCAGCCTTTTACCTGCCCAAAACTTGATTCGTCCCATGCTAATTTTTCTTTTTTCTTAAAAAAGAACATAGGGTAAAATATAACACATGATACAGTCCTCAGACTATAATTAAGTACTCAATTTTTTTAGTCCTCTCGTCTACATATGATTAAAATAGTCCATTTTAGTGATCTTCATTTCGGCTCCGGTGAACGGTATGGATCAATTAACCCAGAAACTGGCTTAAACAAACGTTTTGAGGATTTTATATTAGCATTAGATAAATGTATTGATTTTACTATTAAAAAAAATGCTGATCTTGTTATTTTTACTGGTGATACTTATAAACATGCTACTCCTGAACCTATTTATCAAAGAGAGTTTGCAAAGAGAGTTAAGAGACTTTCTAAAAGTACTATTCCTACAATTTTACTTGTTGGCAATCATGACATTTTATATCGGGTAGATGGCTCTGATGCTTTAGATATTTACAGTACTTTAGATGTAGATAATGTAACTGTTTTTAATAAAATTGAACTTCAAAATATAGAAACAAAAAATGGTACAGTTCAGATCATTGCTCTCCCACATATTACAAAAAGCAGATTACTAACAAAAGAAGAATATAGAGATCTTTCAGCAAAAGAACAAGACCAATTAATGATAAGTAAAGTAAAAGAAGCTATTTTTGCAAAGACAGAAAAACTTACACCATCATTACCTGCCATTTTAATTGGACATGGGACTATAGAAACAGCACAGTTTGGTTCTGAACAAGACTTGTCTATTGGAAAGGTTTTAAGTTACCCTCTAAGCTTTTTCCAACTAGCACAAATTGATTATGTAGGATTTGGACATATACACAAACATCAAATCCTACAAAAAGAAAAACCATTAATTTTATATGCTGGCTCTCTTGAGCGGGTAGACTTCGGTGAAGAAAATGAAGATAAAGGATTTATTTATTTAGAGTTAGAAAAGGGTAAAACAAATTATGAATATATTTCCACAAATCCACGAAAGTTTATAACAATTTCCTGTGATTTAACAAATAGTACAAATTTACAAACTGATCTTGAAAAGCTCTTAATAGAAAAAAAACAGCCTGATGCAATTATAAGAGTAATTTACAAAATCAATGACAACGATGTCGGATTAATCGATCAACAAAAGATCAAAAGTCTATTAACTAATAGCTTTGCTTTTACAATACAGGCAGACATAGTAACTAAAGAAAGAACCTATAGAATACCTGATTTAGACACTAATTTAATTACAAATCCACTTACCGCTTTAGAAAAATACTTATTTGATTTTCCTGAAGAAGAAAAAGCAATATTGCTTAAAAAAGCTAAAGACTTAATAGACTCTTTTTAAGATTTTATGGTCTTACCATACAACATTCTTCTGCAAGAAATTTTGGTCTTACACAACAACCCGCATCAATATTATCGTTTAAATCTGTTTCTTTATTAACCTCTTTAATATTAAAAATGTTTTTTCTATTCTCTTTCATCACGATTCTCCTTTCTAAATAAAAATCTACCTACGCTTATAATAACGAGATAACATGAAATTTTATTTCAAAAAATTGTACCTGGTAATTAATCAGAGCTTAAACATTTTTACTATGAATGACTAATCCCAGAACTAGCTAACTCCGCTGCAATAAGCTTTTCTAAGTCCTCTGGGCGAGAGCTCTTTCCTAAGGCATCTTCTGGTCTAATTAATTTTTTCTTAACTAAGTCTGCAAGGCATGTTTCTAAAGTAATCATTCCTAATCTTCCACCCGTTTGAATACTTGAGTAAATTTGTGCTGTTTTACCTTCTCTAATTAGGTTTGCAATTGCCGGAGTATTAACTAAAATCTCCATAGCCATGACTCTTCCTTCTATATGTCCTTGTGGATTTAATTTTGGAATTAGTGTCTGACTAAAAACAGCAACAAGACCATTACTTAATTGAATCCTTATTTGTTGTTGTTGATCTGGTGGAAAAACATCTACAACCCTATCAATTGTCTGCGCAGCTGAGCTTGTATGTAATGTACCAAATACAAGGTGTCCAGTTTCAGCTGCTTTTAATGCAAGACTTATAGTTTCAAGATCTCTCATTTCACCAATTAAAATGACATCAGGATCTTCTCTTAATGCTGCTCTTAAAGCATTATCAAAACTATGTGTATCCGCCCCAAGTTCTCTCTGATTTACTAATGATCTTTTACTCATGTGAATAAATTCAATAGGATCTTCAATCGTAAGAATATGATCTGCTCTATTTTCATTTATCCAACCGACCATAGCAGCAAGAGTTGTACTTTTACCAGAACCCGTAGGTCCAGTAACAAGAACAAGTCCTCTAGGTTTTGTACAAACTTGCTGACATACTTTTGCAAGGTTTAACTGTTCAAAAGTAGGGATCTTAGAAGTAATTGTTCTTAGTGCTGCGGCAAAACCCCGTCTATCTTTATAAGCATTGACCCGAAATCTACCAAGCCCATCAATCCCATAACTACAATCAAGCTCAAGTTTTTGTTCTAATATTTTTCTTTGCTCAAGAGTTAAAATACTATAAATTAGAGATTTTGTATCTTCTGGTGTAAGTGCTTCATATTCTGTTTGAACTAGTTTTCCATCTACACGTAAAACAGGTGGAATACCTACTGATATATGCAAATCACTTGCTTTTCTTTGTATAACTAACTCTAATAATTCCTTCATTTTTACTAACTACTAACCTTCTTCAACTTCAGATACAAGTCTTAAAATGTTAGCTGTATAAATCTCCCCTTTTCCCTTAGATAATACTCCTAAAAGCCTATCATCTGTCTTTGCTAAAACCAATGTACCATCATCAGATTCTAACAAAAGATTACATAAGTTTCCCTGATTTGTTTTACTAATTTCTTTATCTGCATTACTAAAAGATTTAGCTAATATATTACCATGCTCATTTGTCAATAAAATTTGATTATCATTTTGTTTTGCTACCAGGATCTTGCCACTAAAATCAATAAAAGCAGAACAAATAGTCTGAGGATGCTTATTAACAGTATCTAATTGCTCATTTAATTGAGGCAAATCAGCATCTTTCCTTTTGTTAATTTCTTCTTCAACTTCATCATCTTTCTCATTCTCTGTAACTAGTCTCTTTATATTTTGTTGCTCCTCTACAAATTCTTTTTTTATTTCTTCTTTAAGACTAAGAATAAGTTCTTCTTTAATATTCTTTAAACTTTCAATAATTTCATCTTTAGTATTGGATGTCTTTTGCATAGTTTCTTCAATCTTTTGTGTTTCTTGAGTAACCGTTTCCTGAAGTTCTTTTTTTATCTCATCTTTAATTTCTTCTAATTTTTCAGCTTCTGAGATTTGTCTAAATGAAGCATCAACCACGTCTTGCCCTTCTATATGAACAGCTATTTGAGGCTTTGGAAGGGTATAAGGTTTTCTTTTTGATTTATCTTCTTCTATTCTATTGCTTATAGGTTTAGCTACTTTATTTGCGGTAAGCTTTTTAACTGCATCCAGCGAAGAATATTGCTCAAAAATTGCAGCTAGATCTTTCTTTATATCTGAAGGAGGAAATGGGTTAATTTGAATAGGCTTAGGCTTTTCAATTTTTTCTATTTTTTCTACTTTCTCTACTTTTTCTACTTGCTCAACTTTTGCAACCTTTTCAACAGTTTTTACTTCAGAAGGTTTCTCCGACTCTTCCCATTCATCCTTTTCTTCAGTTCCAAAGAAATCAGACTTCTCATCATATTTTTCTTCTTTGACTTCATCAGAAAAAAGCTTACCACGACTTTCTTCTGGAAGATTTTCTACACTTGTAGCAACTTGTGGCTCAAATTCAAAAGGTTTTAAAAACTCTTCTCGAATATCCATATCTGACTTAGAAGAACTTTTTACTTTTTCTTTACTTGAAGAAGTTGAGCTAGCAGTTTTTTCAAATTCTGGTCGTTTTAAAAGTGGTTTACTAAAACTAGAAAGTTGGGATCTTGATATATCCTTATGTGGTTTACGCTTTTGCTGAGATTGTTTAGCTAAGTCTTCATCATATACTAATCGAAAATTAAGCAATAGCTCTATTAAAGCAAATATATTAGCTACAAATAAAGCATGAGTATTTATATAAAACTCACCATTTTTAAATAAAAAAGCATAGCTATCAATATTACTAAAATCATTAATGCCCCACGTTGCAAAACAAATAATAAAAGTAGTGAAAAAATATACTACTCCTAAAATTAATCCTTGAATTGGATTTACTTTTGGATAAAATGCAAGAACTGGTATAAAGCTTAATCCTAGTTCACCAATTAACAAAGCAACAAGAGAAATAATCCTTATTGCTCCAAGATATTTAGGAGTAATGATAGTAAGAACAATGCCAAGAATAAGTATTGGTATAAATATTACAATCTTTGGAGCTGTCAACCTATACATAAAATAAATAATAGCTTAAAACCCAACGTTTATTATTAGCTATAAGTAACTGTAATGTTCTATTAAACCCTGAATTTTGCTTGAAAGCAAGTTGTTAAATGTTTTTTTATTTTGTCTATTTCATTCTCGACTTGTGTACTTGTAAGCGTTTGTTCAAAATCTTGCATTTTAAGTCTAAACGTTAAGCTTTTTGTTTCTTCATCAAGTTCAAAGACACTAACTAAACTTACATTGATAATAAATTTAGATTTAATTTTATCAATTTCAGTAATTAAATCCCCCGACTGGCGCTCCCTCGAAAGATCTACTGTAATATCTCTTATAACTATTGGCTGTGAGGAGATTTTCTTAAATACTTTACCTTGCTCAAATCCTTTTAGAATGCCTTCTAAATTAATTTCACAAACTAAAATAGGTCCAACAATTCCTAACCTCTTCTCAATCTGAGGATGTAAACAACCAAAATTACCAATATCTTTATTATTTAAAGATATCTTCAGGGCTAAATTAGGATGTAAAAATGGCTGGTTAGAAGGTGTAAAACAATAGTTAACATCACTCCTTTCAAATAAACTTTCCAGGATACCCTTCATTGTAAAAAATAATTGATTGACAGAATTTTGTAATAATCCTTGGTTTGTAAACCAATTTTCATCATATCCGGCTAAAACCCCTGCTAATTTTAACTCTTCAGTAACACAGGTTTCTTTTTCAGTAGGTATTTTTAAATTATTAAAATAATAAGCTTTGCCTATTTCAAATAACTTAATTATACTGTTTTTATAATTCTGATTTAATCTTAAAGCATCTAAAAGCCCTGGTAACAAATATTGTCTTAAAACAGAATGCTCTTGTGATAATGGATTAATCATTGAAACTTGTGATGATTCATCAATAAGAAACTCTTTATTACCAAGTATTTGTTCTCCAACAAGGCTACTTAAATAAACCTCAGAAAATCCGCTCGACAAAAAATGTCCTTTGATTTTTTCTAAACCATCACTCAACTTACCTGCTGCAATAGTCCTTGATGGAGGCAATTCAGGAATATTGTTATATCCATAAAACCTTGCTATTTCTTCAACAATGTCTATAGATCTTGAAATATCCCCTATTCTACTAGCTGGTACAAAAATCTCTAATTTGTTCTCACTTATTATTTTTGTTTTAAACTCTATACTTTCAAGTAACTCACTAATATCTTTTACGCTTAAGTCTATGCCTAAGACTCTTTTTACTTCATAAGTAGTAAGATTCAATACAATTTCTCTCGTGCTTGGATTTCCAGCCTGGTTTATTGGTCCAATTAAAGTATTATCTGTTCCTGCTAATTGTTCTATTAGCTCAATTGACTTCAACAAAGCTTTTTGTGTAAAGCTTTTATCAACACCTCGTTCAAATCGCTTTGAAGCCTCTGAAGTAAGACCTATACTCCTACTACCCCTTCTTACCTTCATAGGATTAAAAACAGCAGCTTCAAGAACGATACTATTTGTATTTGCTGTTACTTCAGAATCTTTCCCACCCATTATTCCACTAATTGCTTGTGGTCCACCTTCATCAGCGATAACTAAAACCCCACTATTTAATTTGCGTAGTTTACCGTCCAGAGTAAGAATTTGCTCATGATCCTTAGCAAAACGAGACATTAGTGTATTGCCTTTTAATTTAGCCAAGTCATAAGCATGCATAGGTTGCCCAAAGGAAAAATTAATATAATTAGTAATATCAACTATATTGTTTATCGCCCTTATACCAACAGACTCTAATAACCTTTTTAACCAGAGAGGACTATCGGAAAC
>JAHFBD010000089.1 GCA_023250175.1 Candidatus Melainabacteria bacterium | reverse complement strand
AGGTCAGATCATTTAATTCTGCATAAAGCTTGTTTGTCGGGATTTCTTTTTCTGTTATGTTAATCAAGTTATTTTTATCCTCCTGAAACCATCGGTAGGAAAGCGATTTCATCTCCATCTTTTAAGACTGTATCTAGAGAAGCATGGTTGTGATTAATAGCGTATAAAAGAGTTTGCAGTTTTTCTGTTTTTATATTTGTTTTGGAAAATAATTGATCTCTTAACTGTTTAATTGTAGTGTTTGCTGGAATCTCTGGACTAATCTCAGCTTGATTTAAATAGTCTTTAAGGCTTGCAAATAATAATACTTTTATTTTTATTGTCTTGGTTTGTTTAGGTTCTGTAGCTTGGCTTGACATTTTTGTCTCGTATTTTGTTTTATGTTAGCATATAACAGCGTGTCAATAAATCGAAGTTAATGTGTCATTGGAAACTATCTTTAAAACTTAAGAATAGTTTTTATAACTTTCTCTGCAAATTTAAATATGCTTACACTTTACGCTCATCCATACCTTATGCTCCACTTGTACGCTTAGCGCTTCCAGCGTTTCGCTCCAGGCATGTATTTCGCTTGTGTAAGCATATTTTGCTGGATAAATTCGACAGAGTTTTGAGATGAGCTCCAATGACGTGAATCCTCGAAGATTTTAATACCCTAATAAAATGAGAAATTAAAAGGATTAATATGATTACATATGAAAAAGCCCTAGCAGTAATACTTTCCAAAGCTAAATCTTTATCACAAGAACATATTCCTATAGAAAAATTACATGGTCATGTTCTTGCAAAACCAATTATTTCTAAGATTGATATGCCTTTATTTGATAATTCTGCTGTTGATGGATATGGTGTTTGTATTAGTGATTTAAACAATGCGACAAGTGATAATCCAGCTAAATTAAATCTCCTTGGAGCTATTTATGCTGGTGATAAAGCAAATATTACTTTAAAAAAAGGTTCTACTATTAAAATCTTAACAGGTGCTTATATCCCGAAAGGTGTTGAAGCTGTTGTAATGAAAGAGTATTGTGAAGAGCGGGATAAAGTGGTTTTTGTATCATCTTCTGTACGGCTTGGCGAAAATATCAGAAAAAAGGGAGAGGAGTTTGCAAAAGGACAAAAGGTTTTAGAGAAAGGCTTACGTGCTAGTCCACCGATAGTTGGACTAATTGCAAGTATGGGCTATGATTCTTTTTTATGTTATAGAAAACCTTATATTAATGTAATTGTTACAGGAAGCGAGCTTGTTGTTCCTGGGAAAAAACTAGGACCTGGGAAGATTTATGAATCAAATTCGTATATGATTGCAAGTGCACTATGTGAGTTAGGCTTTGATAAGCATGACGTTATTGTTTTAAAGGATGACAGAGCTTTAATTAAAAAGCAGATATCTAAAGCATTAACAAAAGCTGATGTGGTTATTACTGTAGGTGGTATATCTGTAGGTGATAAAGATTTTATTAAAGAGGTGTTAGAAGAAATTGGTGTACAAACCTTATTTACCTCAATTGCCATGAAACCGGCTAAACCAAATTATTTTGGTATTTATACAAATAATAAAAACAGCAAACTGGTTTTTGGATTGCCTGGTAATCCAGTATCGGCTTTATTATCATTTCATCAGTTAATTAAACCAGCCCTTTTTAAGCTTATGGGGCAGGATAATTTAAAATCAAAACAAGTTAATGCAAAACTGCAGGATAGCTTAAAGAAAAAAGCTGGTAGGCTTGAGTTTGTTAGGGGTGAAGCCATAAAACAAAATGGAGTACTATTCGTAAAACCTACTTTTGGTCAAGGCTCTCATATGTTAAGTGGAATTGCTAAAGCGAATTGTTTAATTCGGTTTCCAATAGAGAAAGAGTTTATACCAAAGGGAGAAAATGTTACTCTCGAATTATTGAATTGGAATGGTTAAAGTAATGGAAGTCTCAGTATCAGTTATAGCGTGGTTAATGTTTTTTATTTTTTTTGTTGCCATGCTTTATTCTTCAGTGGGACATGGTGGAGCATCAGGATATTTAGCAGTTCTCTCACTATTGGGTGGAGTGAGTCAAAAAGAAATGGCAACTACTGCACTGATTTTAAATTTATTAGTAGCAGGAATTGCTTTTGTCTTTTATGTTAGGGCAGGGCATTATTCTTGGAGATTAAGTTGGCCTTTTATTATGGGGTCAGTGCCAGCGGCTTTTATAGGGGGTATGATGAAAGTTGATAGTCATACTTATTCATTGCTTCTTGCTCTTGTTTTAGCATTAGCAGCAGTTAAATTGCTCTTAAATATTCCTGTTATGAAAACGGAATTAAATAATTTAATTACAGTACCAAAATTATCTTATGCAATTCCTATGGGGATAGGAATTGGGTTTTTATCTGGTATTGTTGGTGTTGGTGGCGGAATCTTTTTAAGTCCACTAATTGTTTTTTTTAAATGGGCCGATCTTAAAACAACATCAGCAACAAGTGCTTTTTTTATACTGGTTAATTCTATATCTGGTTTATTTGGAAGATACTTTCAGCAAGGGCTTATTGTTGGTAATTTAATGCCATTATTAATAGCAGCATTGTGTGGTGGAGTAATAGGCTCTTATATTGGGTCAAAAAAGTTTTCAAATCTAATGTTATCCAGGATGTTAGCTGTTGTTTTATTTATTGCAGCTTTTAAATTAGTTGTTAAACATTAGTCATTTCTATCTACCGCTCGTTTCGCACTAATGCTCAACTCGCTTTTCAGTTCCGACGCTTTTTGGTGAATAAATCACACAAAAAGCTTATTTATAGTCTTATACATTAGAGCTAGGCAGTAACTATTAATCTAAAACTATTAAGAGTTTGATGCTGTTTAAAGACTCAGGTTAAGTGGTATTACTTTACTTAGAATAGTATATAAAAAGGAATAAATTAAAAGGAGTAAAAATGGATATTAATAATCAAAATAAAATTAGAAATGCGGGAGAAATAACTCAAGGATCCCAAAATTTACAAAATGCTAATCCTGATGATTTATTGAAAGAAAATATTGTGAAAGTAGGGATAGGAGAGTCAAATCGAAATCTTGAAGGTAGTGGCTCACAAAACTCTTATAATTATAAAGATGAAATAGAAAAAGTTTTAAATTATACATTTGATCCAAATGTTAAAATACCAGAAATGTTTATTCCTGAAATAAGCTTTGATCCGGATGGTGCTAAATTGATGACGGTTTCAGGAATTGCTACTGGGGCAAGACAGCTTCTTGAGGGTGTTGACAGTCCTGAGTTACGCAATTCGTTTTATAATTCATTAGAGAAATTTACGGGTAATGAAAATGGTGATAAAGAGGCTGTTAATGAAGTATTAAAAAATCGAGAGGATTTTGATGGAGATGGACAATTTACGGTTAGAGATATTGTTGCTGCCTGGGGAAAAGATGCTGCTGGAAATCCTGGAGATGGGGATGACGTTATAATTTTCAAGAATACTTAGTAAAACAGACAATTTACATAAACAATTATTTGGTTTCATGCTAAATTCTATACATGACTGACTTACAGGCTATTAAAAAAGTAGTTGCTCAAAAAAATTTAGATCCAAATACAGCTACAATTGCAGCAGAGTGTATGGTTGAACTTTGTCAGCAGTGTGGAGTTCAAAAAAAATTAGCAAAACTTGGTAGTTTATTTGAAAATCTAACAGACGTTGTAATAGCATTTGATTTAGATTTAAATGTAGTTGATTCAAACAAACTAGGAGGATATCTTTTAAAAGAATTTAAGACGTTTTATTATGATGGAAAAAATTATATATTAAGTGAATTACCGCTTTTAAAAGAAGTTCTTCTTACTAAAAAAGGAACCTTAAATACAATTGAATTAAAAAGCTTTGATCAGCATGGTGCTAAACATATTTTTAATGCGGGTGGATCCCCTGTTTTTTCAGAAACCAATGTGCTTGTTGGGGCTTGCTTAATAATGAGTGATGTTACCGAAGTTCAAAAACAAGCTCGTCAGCTTGAAGATATAGTAAGTGCACTTACTCATGATTTAAAAACCCCCCTAGTCGCTGCAGAGACTAGTTTAAAGCATTTGCTTGATGGATATTTCGGAGAATTAAAAAAAGAGCAAAAAGAGATTTTATATCTTTTAAATCAAAGTAATTCAGATGCACTAAGATTGGTAAAAAATCTTCTTACCGTTTTTAAATATGAAACAAGATCGTATAAATTATTTCTAGAAATGATAGAAATTTCAAATCTGTTGGAAAAAGCAGTTAATAATGTTAAGCCCTTATTGGATGAAAAAGATATTGTAGTAAAGCTTCCAAGCACTCATCTTCAGTTTATCTGTGATTCCTTTGAAGTTGAGAGGGTTCTTGTTAATCTTTTAACTAATGCTATTAAGCATACTCCAATAAAAGGAAATATTGAGATAAAGACTTTAAAAGATGAGGATGCTAATGTTGTTATAAGTGTTGAAGATACAGGAAGTGGTATACCAAAAGAAGAATTACCAAATTTATTTGAAAGGTTTTGGCAATCTCGAAAATCTAGTACAAGTTCAAACAGTACAGGGTTGGGATTATATTTAAGCAGGCAAATTGTTGAGGCTCATGGGGGTACAATTTGGGCAGAAAGTGAGCCAAATAAAGGAACAAAAGTTGTTTTTAAAATACCAGAGCTTTCAAATAGTTAATTGTGAAATAGCTTATCTGATTATTTGTATAAATTTGAACTGGTTAAAAGTGAGTAGATAATGATAGATAATAAGAAAAAAATCAAAATAATGTTAGTTGAAGATCATGTTTTAACACGAATTGGTCTTAAAGTTTCATTAGAACAATATTCAAATATTGAAGTTATAGCAGAAACTTCAAATGGTAGAGAAGCTGTTGAATTTGCAGAGAAAAAGAAACCGGATCTTATTATTATGGATATAGGACTAATTGAATTTGATGGTATTGAGGCTACAAGGAAGATAAAAGAACTTGCTCCAAATATAAAAGTAATTATGTTAACTAGCCATGAGTCTGAACGTGAGATCTTAGCTAGTTTAGCTAGTGGGGCAGATGGGTATTGTTTAAAGGATACTTCTCCAGAACAATTGCATAATGCTATTGAATCTGTTTATGAAGGAAATGCATGGTTATCAAGTCAGGTTGCGGAAAAGGTTCTAAGAAATCTATATGGAAAAGAAATTTCTGAGATTAAACAGTCTGAATTGACAAAAAAAATTGAAAATCCTCCGTTGATTAATAAAGATGGATCAATAAAACAACCGACTTCTAAGATCCCAATAATTCCACTATCAGAGCGAGAGTTAGAAGTTTTACGACTGATCGTAGATGGAAAAAGTAATCAGCAAATTGCTGAGGGACTTTTTGTTACTTTAGCTACTGTAAAAACTCATGTAAGAAGTATTCTAAATAAATTAAGTGTAGATGATAGAACACAAGCAGCAGTTAAAGCAATGAGAGAGGGTCTGATTAAATTTTAAGCGATGATTTCATTCCTTCTTTGTTGCTAGATTTATTGCTTCTGCAACAGCTGCTTTAAATGTAGTAATGTTATCTATTGGCTTATGAAAAAAATATAATGTGTTATTTGTCTTGGCTTCCATTTCATGCTTTTGACTTGCAAAACCAGATAGCATTATTACTTCGGCTTTGTATTTTTTGTTTTTAACTTCTTGTAAAATAGTAATACCATCTATCCCAGCCATAATTACGTCACAGATTATTAAATCATAGGAGTTATTTAACTTTTCTAGAGCTTCCTTTCCACTGTAAGCATGATCAATATCATACTTCTTTTCCTGATTGAGAAGTCTATTAAGAGTTAAATGAATTATTTCTTCATCATCCACAAGCAAGATCTTTCCTGCTTTAGATGTTGTTGATATTTCATTGTTTAGAGTAGTCATCGTTTTATCCTTTCACTACTTTTTCTTTAATTGTTTCTTTAATATTTTGATTTGTTAGTGGTAGTTGGATTGTTATTGTTGTTCCAATCCCTTCTGTGCTTATTACATTTATAAAACCATTGTGGCTATTAATGATTTTAGATACTATTGACATTCCTAGCCCAACTCCCTTTTCATTCTTCTTGGTTGAATAAAATGCTTCAAAAAGTTTTTCTTGGGTTTTTTTGCTCATGCCTATTCCATTATCATAAAATTCTAATCTAATAAACCGTTTATCATTAGTTATATTTGAGTTGAGCTTAATTTCTCCAATAAATAATTGATTGTTGTTCCTTTTTTCTTCAATAGCATCGTAGGAATTTGAGATCAAGTTAATAAACAGTTGTTGTAGTTGATTTGGATTGCAATATATCTCAGTGATTTCATTAGTTAAATTGATTGTTGTATTAATCTTTTTTGATTTAAGCATTTCAGAGAATAATGCAAAAGAGTCCTCAGCCGTTTTGTTTAGATTGTTGAGAGAGAAATCTGTAAGGTTATTCTTTGAAAAGTTTCTTACGTTTGAAATAAGTTTTGACATTCGATCAGTTTGGGTTAGTATAATTTGTAAGTCATTTAAGATTTCTTCCTGACTTATTAATAGGTTTCCATTTTGCTCTGTGTCTGATTTGGAGACTTTATCTTGTAGTAATGTTGCAAATCCTTTTATTCCAAACAATGGCTGAGTAAGTTCATGTGCAATACCAGCAGCCAATTCTCCCATGGCGGAAAGTTTACTTGCTTGTAGTAATTGTACTTGTGTATCTTTTAGTTCTTGAGTTCTTTCTGTTACAATTTGTTCAATTTCTTTATTTATTATTTCTACAGTTGCTTGTTTCTGAGCAATTTCATGCATTTCTTTTTTGCTTTGGAAAATTGAAATTATTAAAAAGATATCTTCAAAGACTACCCATCCAGCATGTTCAAGCCATCTCCAAGGTTCTATAGAAATTACTCCATATACTGATTGAGGCCAAAACATTCCACGTACAAAGTGATCAATTGCTACTACCAATGAGCCAGAAAGTAGTACTTTCCAATCTCTATAAAATGCTAAAAAGGCTAGTGAACCAAATACATGAAAATGAGTTTCAATTCTTCCTCCAGTAAGATGAATGAATAATGTTGATGTTAAAGTTTGAGCAATTGCAATTACATGGCGAGTAATTGGTTTACCTGGAAGTTTATAGATTAAAAAAGAAGGAAAAGAAACAATAAAACCACCTAAAAATATAGCAGTCCATATGTGTATGTGTGGTTGGTTATAAGTCCCTTCCCAGGTTTTTGGTGATATAAAAAGTGCAAGTAGTATTGCAAAAAGCCATTGAATAATGAGTAAGATCCCAAATAATTTATCAGTTCTCGTGTGAATTTTGTTGAAGTGTTCATTTAATAACTCATTAGCTCTTTCTTGAGTCTTATTTTGATTTATTATTTTAAGATTGTTGTTTTCCATTTCTATATTAATTTCTTCTTGGTGAAAGAACAGCCATAAACAGAGGTTTCGGTTACCTTTTGCTCTTTATTAGCCTTTATTTTTTCAATTACTGAATATAAGCCCAGGTTAGCTCCAATATTGCCACGACTTTTTGTAATACCACCACTAAATATAAGTTTTTTACTGGAATCATATAAAAGAACATGTCCTGAGGTTAATGCATGAAATCTTTTGATTTGCTTTCCACCCCTATCAAAATAAACTTTAACTTGTGGTATTAATTTTGTGCTGTAATAAGTATCAGTTTTTGCCCAGGAGTCTGGGTAACCAGTCGGTGTAAAAAATAAGACATTTGCATTAACCTTATCCTTACATTTTGTCATTATTATAGAGAGTTCATTAATTGTTGCTCTTGTACAAGGACAACGGGGATGAACAAATAAAATTAAGGTTGGCAGATTAGTAGTCTTAATGATTTTATTTGGTGCTAAGAATTGTGGTGCACGTCCTTTTTCTCCAGGAAATCCTTCATATTGCATTAAGAGATAGATACAAAAAAAGATTATAACAATCCAAGCTATCCCGCAAAAGATTAAACAATTTTTCTTATGTAATTTCATATCATCTACGAGATTGCTTTGTCGCAACGAAGCAGCTTCTTAAATTTAATATTATTCAAACTAATTTATTATTGATTTAATTACAGGGGTAGCTCTATTTCTTTTCATTTTTTAGAGCAAACCAACTTAAACCAGCAACAGCAAATGTTGTTGAGCTTATAAGTAACATTGCTCCATCCATTGTAGGGGAAGCATGTTTTGCAAAATTAGTACCAAAAAAAGCAGCTAAGACCAGACTAATAGTTGCTATATAAAGATAGGCAGAACTTACATCCTTTATTCCAACTTCATAAGATATAGCAATTACAGTTGCACAAATAAAACAAATGAAAAGAGTGTCTGTATTCTTTGTAGATATAAAACCATATACACCATGAACAATTACTAAAACCCAGAATATTGAACTGATTGTTTTGGTTGCTCTATTCATAAACTCTTAATAAGATTATTTT
>JAHFBD010000273.1 GCA_023250175.1 Candidatus Melainabacteria bacterium | reverse complement strand
AATTTAATTATTGGCAGAACATTTTCAAAACTATATGGATTAGCTGGTTATCGAGTAGGGTATGCCTTTATTCACAAAAGCTTAGCAAGTTATTACTTAAATTCAATAACACCGTTTGTTGTTTCACGACCAGCTCAAGCAGCTGCAGTGGCAGCACTTGATGATACTCTCTTCGTAAATAAGACACTAAAAATGGTTAGGGATGGAAAAGCTTTTTATTATCGAGAATTAACAAAAGCACGAATCAGTTTTCTTCCAACCGATGCAAATTTCATTACGATCAATACAGCTCCTCATAAATCTAGAGATATTGCTGATAAGCTCATGTCAAAAGGAATTATTACTCGTGAATGTACAGCATTTGGAACTGGTGGGAATAAACTATTAAGAATTACCATTGGTACTATAGAACAAAATCAACGTGTTTTAGAAGAATTAAAGAAGTTAATAATATAAATTAATATGCTTGTATTCTCGTAGAATAATCTCTAACTATTCTTGCCGCTTCCTCTTCAGCAAGATAACTTCTTGCTATTTTACTAAGTTGTTTTGCTTCTTCTAAAAACGAGCCTTCATTAAGCATGTATTTTATTTGTGTATATAAAGCATCAACATTTAAATCTCTATATGGGAGAGAAGTAGCAACTCCCAGCTCACAAAGCCTTTTTGCATTGGATTCTTGCTCTACCTGACCAGCATCTGGCACAACAAGCATTGGTAAGCCCAATGTCATCAACTCCATTGCTGTACTATGACCTGCTTGAGTTATAACAAGATCAGAGTTTAAATAATAAACTGCCGGATTTTCCACAAAGCCAACCAAATATAAATTAGATAATTTTAACTCTGATTTAAAATCACTCAAAACAATAAATAAAACATCTGGCATTTTTTTTGCTAAGGATGCAACAACATCAAATAAAGGTTTTCTATATTTATGCCCACCTAATGTACAAACTATTTTCTTGTTATATGAACGACTTTCTCTTGGTAAATAGTTCATGGCATTAAAGCTCGAAAGAGACTTCCAACTCCAAGGTAATAAAGGACCTAAAAATCTTTGTTTCTTTTTTACAAAGTTTTCATTATAAAGTAAAGGAAGAGATAGAGAATATGGTGGTGGCAAGTCTGGAATAAATATTTCATCAGCAGCACTTAGCCAATCTTGAACTACTTTTAAAACAAAAGGTTCTACCGCATTAGTTAACACTGCTGTGGTACCAGCTCTTAACCAATCTTTAAAAGATTTTTCAATCAAACTTCCTTCCAAATCTTTTATTTCTATGTCAAAAAAAGGAGCAAATGTTGTTTGGTTAGTTAATAAAATACATGGAATACCAAGCTTATGAGCAGCAAAAACCGGTGCACTTCTCGAGTCTGCAACCACACAAGTAACCCCATAATTATGAATTATTTTCTTTTCCTCTTTAATTAACTGATTGATTGATACTGGCCATGAGCTGTTTTTTAGAATAGTCATGCCAATATCAAAATTACCATCTTTACCAACAAAACTTATTTCAGGAGAAATCTCAACTGTTGGTAGATTTGTTTTTTCTAATCGGCTTAACACATAACCATAACTGCCTAAAACAACTTCTTCAGGATTTAACTGTTGTGCTATAGCTAATACCCTACTTGAATGCCCATATCCTTCTCCATTAATTGAAAAATAAATCTTATGCTTTAAGCTTTTCAAAGATTTATTCCAGGAAGAATTACTTTGGTTATTTGTAAGAGAAGTAAATTGCAGGATTTGTTCTTTCATAGCTTTAAGATAACAAGTTTCTACTATCGCCGTTTTTTTCGCTGCACTCCTAAAACCGGCTTTCCAGAGTGCTTCCGGTCTACCATTTATAACACCTTATAGATTTTACCGAGTAAATCGGATAAAATCTTACCTTATAAGTTGGTTACTTAGAAATGTTTTGCTAGCTGGGTAGTAACAATAACAACTTAATCAAATTCTATGATGACTTATTTGTTGTTAATCAAACTTTTAGAAGGATTTAATAATTTAGTTTATAGGTAAATAGCAACTGTTCATGTACTTTATGACAAAGCATAATTTAGCCTAAAATCTGAGCTATATAATAAAGTGAGGCTTATCTAATTTATTTAGTAAGCCGAACGGTCTATGCAAAGGTGACTCTGAGGAGCAACGTTACCGCAAGAGTCACCTGAGTAGTAACAATAAATATGTTAGAATCCATGATGTTTAATACTATTTATGCTGCAAGAAATGTTAACAGAAACATCACAAAAATCATTAATAAAACTAGTAGGTGTTAGTTGTTATTACTATAACTTTATTGCAGTAAAAGATGTAACGATAGAAGTAGAAGCAAATAAAATTACAGCATTAATTGGTCCTTCTGGTTGTGGCAAATCTACAGTTCTAAGATCATTAAACAGAATGAATGATACTGTACCCGGTGCAAAAGTTACAGGCACAGTACTAATTCATAATGAAGATGTTTATAAGAATGGGATTGATTTAATTGAATTAAGAAGAAAAGTTGGCATGGTCTTTCAAAGACCTTTTCCATTCCCAATGAGCATTTACGACAATGTTGCTTATGGACCCAGAATGCATGGCATTAAAGACAAAAAAATACTTGATCAAATTATTGAAAAAAGCTTAAAGCAAGCTGCTCTATGGCAGGAGGTCTGTGACAAGCTGGACCAAAACGCTTATGAACTATCTGGTGGA
>JAHFBD010000088.1 GCA_023250175.1 Candidatus Melainabacteria bacterium | reverse complement strand
TGACAACCTACTGCTTTTCCAAATACCTCATCAGTAGATGACGTTAAATGTAATAACTCTAGTTCCTCAGCTGAAGGTTTATATTGTTCATGACAAGAACAAACTTTTCTAACTAATCTTTGAGCAACAACACCAATTAAAGCACTTGCAATTAGGTATGGTGCTATTCCCATATCCATAAGTCTAACTATTGTACTAGCTGCATCATTTGTATGCAGAGTGCTAAGAACTAAATGTCCTGTTAATGCTGCTTGAATTGCAATTTCTGCTGTTTCTGTATCTCTAATTTCACCAACCATTACAATATCTGGATCCTGACGCAATATACTTCTTAAGCCAGCAGAAAAGGTTAGCCCAGCTTTTACATTTACCTGAACCTGATTTACCCTAGCTAGCTGATATTCAACAGGATCTTCAACAGTAACAACATTCTTTGTAGTATCAACAAGCTTAGCTAAGCTTGTATATAAAGTACTTGTTTTACCAGAACCCGTTGGACCAGTGATAAGAATCATTCCTTGACTTCTACCTAACCACTCTTCATAAGTAGCTAGTCTACCTTTAGGCATACCTAAATCAAGCAAATTACTATAATTATTTTCATGTGGAAGTATTCTGATTACACACTTTTCTCCATGAAGGGTTGGTAGTGTTGACACCCGAAGATCTACTCGTTGACCACCTAAAACCTCAGTAACACGCCCATCTTGAGGTTGTCTTTGTTCAGCAATATTTAAATCCGCAATAATTTTTATACGTGCTAAAACAACTTTTCTCAAATCCTGAACAGTAGAAAAATATCTACAAATATCTTTTAAAACACCATCAATTCTAAATCTTACAATTAAGCCTTTTGTTGTCGGTTCAAAATGAATATCACTTGCTCTTTGGCTTAAAGCTTCTCCCATTAAAGCCCTGACATCATTAGCAATGGCACCTTCATCCGTAGCCATAATTTGACGAACGGGTATTTTTTCTATAGTTGCTTCAAGCTCAGCACCTAGTCTTGTTGGTGTAGCTGCTTGCGTAGCTGCTTGTACAGATGGTGGAGACTGCGTAATTTTTTGTGGTTCACCTTGTACACGAACAGGTTTTGGTGCATACGTTTGCGTATTCTGAACAGGAATATTTGCAGAAGTTTTTCCTATTAATTGAAACCATTTATCCCAACTCTCTGGCTGAACATTTCTAAACTCAATTTGACAACCATTTAAGAAATCAGAAAGAGTGTTTTTCAAAGCAGGATCACAATTTTCCGGTACACCAACAAACAGTTTATTAGTCCAAAACAACAATGGTATAGCTTGCTCTGCTGGCCAAGCCGAAGGCATAGCAGAAAGTAAATTCTTATCCAAATATTCAAAATTTAATATTCCCTTATTATCAACCAATAAATTCAAAGCATCATCTAGAGTTGTTTTGCCACTCTTTAATAATTGGACCAATGAAATTTTTAATGGGTTTGCTGTCACCATATAATCATTATTCCCCTTTTACTTTTTTTATTCTTATTGTTATACTCATTTTTACTCTTAATAACCGAACTTCTTTTTAAGCTCTAAATAACCCTCTAGAAGAGACGGATTATTTCTTTGACTAAAAATAACATTTTATTCAAAAAGGAATAAAAAACTTGGATAAAACTCCTATTTTTTATCTATATTAATAAAACAAAATAAATCCAAAGAAAGATAAGAAGGGTAAGCCCTAATAGGCTAATACGTCTAAACCTATGACTTTCATACTATAAAACAACAACATATATATTAAGTATAAAATTCTGTATAAATGTTATTAGTTTCTTGGTTTATTTCATAATTATACTAATGATATTAAATAAAGATCTAAATCTTTTTAAAAAGCGCAGAAAGGTTTTAACTGATCAACTACCAGATAACTCAATAGTTATTTTACAAAATAACCCGATTTCTATCCGATCTAATGATGTCGAATATAAATATAGACCTGATAGTGATTTTTATTATTTAACTGGATTTGATGAACCAAACTCCGCCTGTATTATAAAAAAAGAAAAAAGATCTTTTACCTATTTTTTATTTGTTGAACCAAAAGATAAAAATAAAGAAATTTGGACAGGAAAAAGAATTGGTATTGAAGGTGCAAAATCAATATTCAAAGCAGATAACGCATACCCAATCAATGAGTTTGAAAAAACAATAAAAGAATTAATAAATAACATCGAGCATATTTATTTTCCACTTGGTAAATGTAAAAAATTAGATGCTGAAATTTTGGCTTTAGTAAATGGATTAAAAGCAAGTAACCGAGCTACTTCCAGATCTCCAAGAACAATTAAAGATCCAAGAGATTTAATTCACAAGATGCGATTGGTCAAAGACAACTATGAAATAAAGTGCATGGAAAAAGCAGCTGAGATATCAAAAAATGCTCACATTGTAACCATGTCATATGCAAAAGCAGGGATCTTTGAATATGAATTAGAGTCCATTCTTGAATATAGATTCAGAGCTAATGGAGCATATGGGCCAGCATATCCATCAATAGTAGGTTCCGGCAATAATACAACGATCCTACATTACACAAAAAACAATAAAAAAATTAAAAAGAATGAATTAATCTTAATTGATGCAGGTTGTGAATATGACTACTATGCATCAGATCTCACAAGAACATACCCAGAGAATAAAAAATTTACAAGCGCTCAAAAAGATATTTATGAAATAGTTTTAGAAGCACAACTAAGAGCCATTGACCAAGCAAAACCTGGCAAAAGATTTATAGACTGTCATAATAAAGCCCTAACCATCATAGTAGAAGGCTTAAAATCAATTGGTCTATTAAAAGGCAGTACAGAACAAATAATCAAAAAAGGTAATTATAAAAAATTCTATATGCATAAGATAGGACACTGGCTTGGGTTAGATGTCCATGATGCAGGACCATATTTTGACAAAAACGGAGATTCCATAAAGCTGCTACCAGGGATGGTTTTAACAATTGAACCTGGCATTTATATCTCAAATGATTCAAGCGATATACCAAAAGAATTTCATAACATTGGCATAAGAATAGAAGATGATATCTTAATAAAAAAAGGTGGGAACAAGGTTTTAACAGACGGTACACCAAAGACAATAAAAGAAATTGAATCAATGGGTTAATGATGATTTATTTATAAAACAGTAAATTATTCCTAATACTATATAACACTAGCTTAATCCTCCTAATATAATATTCATGCTTAGTTATCATAGGCAAAACCTTCAGGGAGGAATCTTTCATCAATCACAACAAACTTCATTTTATAGAGCATAAAATACATAAAACGAATCAAACATATAACCTCAAATCTAAATTTCAAAGAGCCTAAGAAAATTTAATTTGTAGTATAGATTTTTTTGAGACAATATTTAACGCTGACTTAAATCGTCCGCTGTAATATACATCACAGTTTCAGGGGATATTGATTTTAAGGAGGTAAGCACTTATGGTTACAATAGATCCGTCTTCATTTATATTTGCAAGACGTAACATCCCGCCAATGCCAATATCTAACGAAATTCCTTTTGCAACAAACAAAGAAGCAGACCCCACAAAGAAAGATCAATTCGTAAGTACTAAACCAGTCCAAGATTCTACACCTAAGCCTCAAGTACAACAACCAATCTCTCAAAATGAATACAAACAAAGACAAGAAACATGGCAAGCAGATCAAAATGAAAAAAATATATTCAAATTTCTTACTAAATCATTCAAGAACTTAGTCGGTAAGCTTGGGGTAGGCAATTCAAACAAAAACAACCTAATATTAGCAGTTTTAAACTCTATATTACCTAATTTAGAAAAAATGGCAGGGAAATCAGTAGACTTAACAAAAAACTTTATAAATACAATGACTAAAATGTTTTCAAGATTAGAGAACAAAGCCTTAAAATCTTCACCACTCAAAGGAGAGGAAAAAGATTTAAACCCAATTCAAAACCTTATGATTAAAATAGGAAATGCATTAGCATCAATGGGCATAACAAAACCAAAAGAAAAAGATGATGCCAGGATAGCATAGATACTTTACTGAAAAGGATTTGCAGGTCTATTATCCGAGCTATCAGCAGGTTTATCTTGTGGTTTAGGAGTTTCTTTAGGAGCAGGAGTCCCACCTATCTGTGTCTGGGTTCCTCCTTGAGAACTACCCGATGATGAAGGACCTGGCTCAGCAACCTGGGATTTTGAAGCAGCATCACCCTCAGCTTTTTGAGATGGTTGTGAAGGCACCGCTGGTTTATCTGTATTTGCTTGAGGTGCAGGAGCTGTTGAAGAAGAAGGAGCTGGGTCTGATTCTCTCTTCTTATAATATTTTCCTGTTGAGTATGCAGAAGGCTTTGAGGCACCCTTACCACTGGCATCTCCCTTGTTTTCTGAAATCTGAGGCTTTATTAAATAGCTTAAACCATCTCTATCAATCAACTCAACCCTTGCTGTTGGATTAAAAGAAATCTTTGCAATTGAAAACTTTTGCAACTCATCAACATACTCACCAACCATATATTCTTTTGGAAGCTCATCAGGAGTTTCAAGATTTTTTATTAATGCTCTGGGCTCTTTACCTATTAAATAAATAGCTATCAATTTATATGTTAGAACAGGCGTTTCATCATCTTCTTCTTTTTTATCTAAGCTTAAATCTCCAGAACTTGAGGTAACATTTTTATTGTCTGTTTTATCAGGCTCTTTATCACTTTTATCATTTTTTTTATCATCTTTACCCTTAGTACTTGTATCTGTAGTCTTCGGTAAATATTTCCCCAAAAACGCATTGGCAAATAAACAATAATTACTAACAGGTAAGGTTAAAAGCATTAATATGATTAGACAAAATTGAATTCTTTTAATAAGCTTCATATTATTTAGTTTTTCCCATTACAACTATTATAAAAACCATTTATAACTTTTAGACGTATTAAATATTAAATAGGTACAAAAAAGTTCTATAATTCTTTAAGTATGCAATGGATTAAAGATATTATTTTAATTTTATATCCTGAAATCTTAGTTCTTTTTGCCCTTATTATAGCGGTATTTTTTAGTACCAGTAAATTAAGCAAATATCTTTGGACATTCTCTGCACTATTAATGTTTATAGGCTGTGTACACATAATAAAATTCCAGTGGTACTTAAAAGACTCATTTTCAATCTTAAATGGGATGTTTATAGCTGATAAGCTAAGTATTATTTTTAGATTATTAGCACTAGTTGTTGGAATCTTAATTGTTTTAGGCTCTATGAAGTATTCGGAAGGCTTCACTCATAGAAATGAATTTATAATCATTTTACTTTGTTCTATTCTTGGAGTCATGATTTTGGCTGGAACAAATGATTTAATTACCTTATTTGTTGCACTGGAAACACTAAGCTTAAGCTCAATTATGCTTACTGGCTATTCAAAATATGACACAAGGAGCAATGAAGCAGCCCTTAAATATCTTTTAAACAGTGCAAGTGCATCAGCCATATTTTTATTTGGCTTATCTCTTTTATACGGGCTATCCGGCTCCACACAATTTGATGAAATAAAGTACAGGCTATGGACACTATCAAGTGAAGGTACACTAAATTATTCAGTATTAACTGTAATAGTAATGCTAATTATTGGCGGATTAGCCTTTAAGTTAGCAAGCGCTCCTCTTCATATGTGGTCACCTGACGTATATGAAGGTGCACCAACTCCTACCACAGCATTTTTATCAGTAGGCTCGAAAATTGCAGCTTTTGCAATTACATTAAGAATTTTATTTAATTTATTTGGTAATTTCTCTGGCATTTGGCAACCAATTATCATAACGATTTCAGTACTATCAATGCTTATTGGAAATTATGTTGCGCTGGGTGAAGTCTTAAACAAAGCTTCAATTAAAAGATTTATGGCTTATTCCTCAATAGCTCAAATTGGCTATGTATTAATTGGACTTTCATTAGCAAAATCAGCTACAGTATCAGCCAGCATTTTTTACTTAATAATATATTCGATAATGAACCTCGGAGCTTTTTTATGTATTATTGCTTTTGGTAATGAAGCTAATTCTGACTCTATTAGTAGCTATTCAGGACTAGCTAAAAAAAGACCACTCCTTGCATTTGCATTTGCTGTTTGTTTGTTTAATTTAGCAGGATTACCAATACCACCCGCTGGGTTTATTGCAAAGTTTATTTTATTTAAAGCAAGCTTTGAGTCAGGTTTAGTTGGAATAGTTATAGGTAGCATTGCCTTACTTACTACAATACTTTCAGTGTTTTATTATTTATATATTGCAAAGCTAATGATTGTTGATAAACCATCCGAGGCTGTAATGACAATGGATTCTAATAAAGACTCAATAGGGAAATCCATTGAGTTAAACTTTGCAATATCGCTGGCAGTTACAGCAATATTCATGTTAACTATACTTAGTAATAAAGTTTTAAATGTTTCAAATTTAACCGGTACTTATTTATCTAATAAGAACATTTACGTAACTAAACACACAAATTCAAGCTCTTTAACATATTTAACAAAACCATAACCAACTCTAATTTAAAAGAATAAATAAAAACTTTTTAATCTTTTAATATTATTTAACAAAACCATAACCTTACTATTCTAGGATTTTAAATGTAGACATAAAGGAGAACATCATGACAATGGGTTTATTTTTTTCAGGAGCAAATATGTTTGGTTTTAATTCTCAAGGAGCAGGGCAATCCCTAAGAGCTAACACTAGTAACCCTTGGGCAATGATAAGCCAAGCACAAAAAATGAGTGCCAAGGCTGAAGATAGAGCATCAAATGGAGTTGCTAATGAAGATCCTTCCTACAATCCATATGAAAATAGACAAAATATGTTTGCAGCAAGAATGTTAATGAGATATGGATACAGTGCAGAAGATGAAAAGATCAAAAGACAAAGATTGGATTTAGAATATGAAGATAAGGGTAGAAAACTAATTTCTCCAGCATAAAAAAGCATATCAAAGAACAATTCAAGACTAAATCATGCTCTGAATAACTATATCTGCAAACTCACTTGTTTTAACAAGAGTAGCATCAGTCATTAGTCTTTCCAAATCATATGTAACTTTTTTTTGTTTAATTGTATTTGCAAAAGCATCTAAAATAAGCTTACTGGCTTTATCCCATCCAAGATAATCAAACATCATTACACCAGATAAAATTAATGAGCCTGGATTTACTTTGTCTTGATTCGCATACTTAGGAGCAGTACCATGAGTAGCTTCAAATATTGCTATCTCATCTCCAATATTTGCACCAGGTGCTATTCCTAACCCACCAACCTGGGCAGCACATGCATCTGATAAATAATCACCGTTTAAATTTGGAGTAGCTATAACTGAATATTGCTCTGGTCTTGATAAGAGCTGTTGAAACATGTTGTCAGCAATCCTATCATTAACAATGATTTTTCCATTGGGTTGGCTACCTTTATTTACCTCTTCCTCAGTTAAAATATTATTTCTAAATTCACTTTTTGCTACCTCATAACCCCACTCACAGAATGCTCCTTCTGTATACTTCATGATATTGCCCTTATGAACCAGGGTTACAGATGATTTCTTACTTTTTACAGCATATTCAAACGCTTTCCTTGCTAACCGTTTACTACCAAATTCTGATATGGGTTTAATTCCAATGCCAGAATCAGGTCTTACATTATGGCCTAAAGACTTAAGGAATTCAATAAGTTTTTTAGCCTCACTAGAGTCACGCTTAAACTCAATACCACTATAAACATCTTCTGTGTTTTCTCTAAATATTACAAGATCTACTTTTTCTGGATTCTTTACAGGTGCAGGAACACCATCAAAATATTTAATCGGACGAATACATGCATAAAGATCAAAGATTTGTCTTAGAGCAACATTTAAACTTCTAATCCCTCCACCAACAGGTGTTGTTAATGGACCTTTAATAGCTACTTTATATTCTCTAACAGTATCCAAAGTATCTTTTGGCAGCCAGTCTTGTTTTATATCAAAGGCTTTTTGCCCTGCTAAAACTTCTATCCATGAAATTTCTTTTTCACCCTTATAAGCTGTTTTTAAAGCAGCATCAAGTACTTTTTTTGTTGCTTTCCATATATCTGGGCCAGTACCATCCCCTTCTATAAATGGAATAGCTACTTTGTTCGGAACTATTATTTTTCCATCTTTAAATGTAACTTTTAAAGCATCTGTTTTATTTTTAATTTCTGTTGACATTTAATTTCCTGTTAGACAAAAGCTCAAGCTTATCAAAAACTACATATAAAAGGATTTGTCTGGTTTATCCAGCAAATCCGATCCTGCGAAAGGAATTGACAGATAGAAGCCCAAGCTTGTCTTGGGCTATATAAAAAATAGCGGAAGACGAGGTTCGAACTCGCGACCTTCTCCTTGGCAAGGAGACATTCTACCACTGAACTACTTCCGCATATTTTTAGAGACTTATTCATCTTCTTATCATTATTTTGACTATCTTATAAACTCTTCTTCTTTATTATATAAAAATTATATTATCAATGCTAAATTTAACACATTATTAAA
>JAHFBD010000272.1 GCA_023250175.1 Candidatus Melainabacteria bacterium | reverse complement strand
TGAGGCTTTTAAAAGACAAGGTAAGACTCCACCTGGTATAGAGTTAAACATTAACTGCCAGATTCCACTTGCAGCTGGCTTAGGTTCTAGCGCTAGTGCTGTAATTAGTGGTGTGCTTGCAGCAAATGCTTTGCTTGACAATGTATTGTCGAAGAAAGAAATTTTAAATTTAGCATCCAGAATTGAAGGGCACCCTGACAACTGTGCTGCTGCTATTTATGGTGGCTTAACAATTTCAGTTTCAAGTGATGAGAAAGTATATGTAAGTCAGTTTCCTTGGCCAAATGAATTATTAGTTATTGTTGTCATACCTGACTTTGACTTACCTACTAGGATCTCTAGAGAATTATTACCGGCACAAATTCCTTATGGAGATGCTACTTTTAATGTTAGTCGTACAGCTTTTTTACTAGCAAGTTTAGTAAATAAAGATTGGGAAGGTATGAAAATCGGATTTCAAGATAGGTTACACCAACCTTTTAGAAAAGATTTAGTCCCTGGTATGGAACCAGTTTTAGAGAAGGCTTTAGAATCAGGAGCATGTGGTTCTACATTGTCTGGTGCCGGTCCAACTCTAGTTGCTTTTACTAATGATAAAAACAAAGCAGAAAGTATTGGAAAATCAATGGTAACTAAGTGGCAAGAATTTAAAGTTCACAGTACTTATAAGATTTTAAGAGTGGCTTCTTTAGGGGCTTCAGTAGAGAATTTAGTTACTCAGTAAAGCGAATTAGTTACTACCTAGCTAGTGTAATACTTCTAAGTAAACAACTTATAAGGTAAGATTTTATCCCCCAAATTATAAAAAACTCGGTAAAATCGTAATGTATTATAAATGACAGATTGGAAGCACTTTGGAAAGCCGGTTTTGGGAGCATAGCGAAAAAACCGGCGGTAAGTAGAAACACGAATTAAAACCAGTGAATTATTATTGCTATTATGGAACCTAGTAATGCTCCAGCTAAAACTTCAATAGGAGTATGTCCTAACAGTTCTTTAAACCTCTGAGAACTTAAATGTGGATGTTCAGAAAATATCTCTGTAACTATTTGGTTTAATACAGCAGCTTGTTTACCAACAGCACGTCGTAAGCCTGCAGCATCATACATTACAACTAGAGTAATTGTTATTGCAATTGCAAATGTTACTGAATTAAATCCATTAATTAAACCAGTGCTAATTGCCATTCCCATCATGAAAGCACTATGACTTGATGGCATGCCTCCGGTTTGAAATAGTCTTTGAATGCTTATTTGTTTGTTTACAATATAATAAGCAATAAATTTTAAAAGCTGAGCAATTAAATTAGAAATAATTGCAGAAAGTATAACCTCAACACCTTTAGACAAGTACATAAGATTAATTTACCCTATTTAAGATGTAATTTGATAGGGCTTGTAACAAATGGCTGTTTATCTTTAGTAGTTTTATTTCATTGAATGCTTGTGATATTTGCTCTTCTGCCATTTTTTTTGATTCATTCAGTCCTATAACAGATGGATAAGTTGCTTTTTTTTGTTTTTCATCTTTTCCTGACGTTTTGCCCAGAGTTTTTGTGTCGCTAGTAATATCGAGGATATCATCAATAATTTGATAAGCAATTCCTGTTTTTAATCCGAAACTATCTAAGCAAAGAATTATGTTTGATTTTGTTTTATTATCATTTAGTGCAATTAAAGCTCCAGCTATTATAGAGGCTTTTATTAATGCTGCAGTTTTTAATAAAGAGATATTTTGGACAACAGATAAACTACAGTTCTCATTAACACAAGCAAGATCAAGTATTTGACCAGGTACTAGTCCAAAACTAAAGGCTTTAGTGAGAGTACTAATCAGTTCAAGTTTTTGTGTTTCAGTTATTTCTTTTGTTAAGTCAGTTATTATTTGGAATGCTAAAGATAATAAGGCATCCCCAGCTAAAATAGCAGTAGCTTCTCCGAATGCTTTATGACAAGAGGGTTTACCTCGTCTTAAATCATCATTGTCCATTGATGGAAGATCATCATGAATTAAACTCATAGCATGTATCATTTCTAACGAGCATGCAACTGTGAGGCAATCTTGAAATCTTTCCTTTGAATTATTTGTTTGTTCAATCAGTGATTCGTAAGTGGCTATACAAAGGATTCCTCTAAGGCGTTTGCCACCATTCAATAAAGAATATTTAACAGCATCCCATAAATTGGGAGCAGCTTTAAAATGTTCATAGTTGTTAAATATTTCATTGAGATGATTATCAATATATTTTTTTTGTGTGTTTAAGTAAGTCTTAATGTCAATATCAAATTCTGTTTCTGTTGGCATAATAGTATTTTATCTCATGGTATATAGTGTGATAGCATAATATGGTTATGACTACAGTAACTGATTCTGTGCTTGATGTAAATAAAATTCGAGAGATTATTCCTCATAGGTATCCATTTTTACTTATTGATAGAATTACTTATTTGGAACCAGGACTGAAGGCTATTGGCTATAAAAATGTGAGTACAAATGAGCCCTTTTTTCAAGGACATTTCCCTGGTAACCCAATTATGCCTGGTGTTCTTATTATTGAAGCGCTTGCACAATTAGGTTGTGTTTCAATGCTAGTAAAAGAAGAATATAAAAATATGATTGGTTTATTTGCTGGTATAGATAGTGCTAGATTTAAAAGACCGGTTGTACCAGGAGATAAGCTAGAGTTAAGTGTAGAGCTTTTAAAGTTAAAAGGCTCCATA
>JAHFBD010000271.1 GCA_023250175.1 Candidatus Melainabacteria bacterium | reverse complement strand
GCTTCAGCAGAACGTGAAAAACGAGCAACTATTACAAAAGCAGAAGGTGATAAATTAGCTGCCATGAATCTTTCAGAAGCTGCACATACAATGCATGCAAGTCCGGGTGCAATGCAGCTTAGAACACTTCAAACGATTGATGGTCTTGGACCAACAGCTTCAAATACTGTTATTCTTGCGGTTCCAGTTGAACTCATGGAACTTGTTAAGAAATTTTCTGAAGTGAAAAATAACAATAATTAATAAATTTGCAAATATTTTGCATATTGTAACCAATATGTTAAAATTGTAATAAATGAAAATAAAAAGGCAAATATTGTCTGACTTATTGGGAAGACTTAATAGTCCTGAGATTTTGATTTTGATGGGAGCAAGGCAAGTCGGAAAAACATTCTTATTAAATGAACTTGAGAAGTATTGTACTAAGAAAAAGAAAAAAACAAAATACTTTAATTTGGAATTACCAGAAGATAGTAGATACTTTGCTAAAGATATCGTAGCTCTATATAAAGAAATAACACGCGAAGTTGATTATTTATTCATTGATGAATTTCAGTATTTTAATAATGCATCAAAATTTTTAAAAGCAATTTATGATGATAAGCGACTTAAAATAAAAGTTATTGCCTCAGGTTCATCTTCACTTGAAATGCACAAACACTTGAAGGAAAGTCTTGCTGGTAGAAAGCAGACCAGACTAATTAGACCACTCTCATATTTGGAATTTAATCAAACCAAAGAAAGGCTTCCAAAATATCTTCAATACGGAGGCAATCCGGGTTTAGTTAGTCAAAAATCATTTGAAAATAAAATAGAACTCTTAAAGGAAATCTTACAAACCTATATCATGAAGGATATAAAAGCTTTAATTAAAGAGGAAAATATTTCTGCATTTAATAATCTTCTATATAATTTAGCTCATTCCCAAGGACAAGTCGTATCAACGAACAGTCTTGCATCAGAATTAAAAGTAAGCAATATCACCATTGAATCATATTTAGATATTCTTGAACAAACCTATGTTCTTTATAAAGTGCCTAGTTTTGCTGGAAATTTAAGTAACGAGTTAAAAAAATCTAAGAAGTATTATTTATATGATCTAGGCGTTAGAAATGCAATCTTAAATGACTTCTCTTCGTTTGAAAAAAGGATTGATAAGGGAGCTATACTTGAAACTTATCTTTTATATTTTTTAATTAACAATTGCCCCCAGAATGGGGAGGTTAGATTTTGGCGAACAAGGAATGGAGATGAAATAGATTTTATATTCTTAAAAAACAGGAAGCCTTACATTCTAGAAGCAAAATCAAAATTAACAAAATTAGAAATTCCAAAACCATTTCATACCTTTATTAAAAATTATCCTGGCTTACAAGGAGCTTATGTAGTTAATTTAAACTTGGAAGGAACCTTAGACTATAAAGGACTTACTATTAATTTTATTAAATATGAAAATCTGGAATTGGATGATGAATTTAAATCTATATTTAAAAATGACCAGTAGAGGGTGAAAAAGCCTTTAATTGGATGATGAATTTAAATCTATATTTAAAAATGACCAGTAGAGGGTGAAAAAGCCTTTCTATTTCTCTTGTGATCTGCTCTTCCTTACGGATCTACTTCATAAAGATTAAACATACTTAATATTTTTTGGAGATAACCATTAAAAGAATTTACTTTAGTTTAAAAACCCAGGGGGGGTAAAAATTGTATAGGATTACTTTTAAAGGAGAACATAGCTATGCCAGACAATAACATAAATCCAGCTCAACAAGTCCAACTAAATCAACAATCTATCAATAGAAATAATAACTCCGATCCAGATGCAGTACTTCATGGTCAATTAACTCAAACGAATAATAATGGAAGAGCGATTTCCTCCGAGCAACTGCAACAGCTTCAACAACAAGTAGGATTGCAACCAGACCTAAAGGGACCACCTCCAGATGAGGCTCAATTGCCTAAATCCCCACTGCCATAAATACCAAACAGTCTTGATATTGATGTTAAGAATTGTTGTTATATAAGTAGACACTAGTCCGAAATTGTACGCCATTATCGGAATACATCTATTGTAGATTTAGAACTAATCTTTAATATCTTCACTGTCATCTGAGTTTTTTAATTCTTCAAGAGTAACCTTCTTGAGATTTACAGTTTCTACTTCTTCACCATTTTCAAATGCTGTTAATTGCAGGGTATTATTCGAAGTAGGTTTTAAAGTGACTTTTGAAGTCTTAGGTCCAAGCTGAGTAGTAAAATCTCCACTGTTATTAATCTCTCCCAAATAAATAAGACTAATAAATGATTTAATAATAATAGTTGATCCGTCTTTGGCAATATTTACAATGATGCCTTCATTATCATCACTGTATAGCCCTTTAAATTTATTTGGAGTAGAATTATTATTATTTACTAATGTTGCTGTACCACTACTCTTTAGTTTGACACACTTTAAAGACCTTATTTTTAATGTATCTCCTTCTACCAAAAGTTTTAAATCTTCTGAAGTACCAATTGAACCTAATGGTGAAAATAGAATTAAAGCAATGTTCTTACCATGAGCAAATAAACCAGTTAGTAAACCGTTTGCGGCTACTATTTTTAATTTTGCAGAAACTTGTTTATTTCCACTTCTAAATGTAAGTCTTCCACTATATAGCCCTTCTTTGACTTTTGAAATTTGTTTTTGTGTAGGCTTATAACTACATTTATTTGACTT
>JAHFBD010000087.1 GCA_023250175.1 Candidatus Melainabacteria bacterium | reverse complement strand
CAGGAGGAAATGGTCCAGATGGAACGGCAAGACCTGCACAAACGTATGCCAATGGAAATTGGGATCAAACAAGGACAACTCCAATGGCAGGTAGTACCCAAGCTGCAATTAATGAGCTTGGATTAGTAAGGACTCCTATGGGTTCTTATGTAAGGGCAGGCTATACAGGAGAATACTTTACTCAGCCAGATGGAAGCCTTTTCTACACAGGAGGAAATGGTCCAGATGGAACAGCCAGACCTGCCCAAACTTACACAGGAGGAGGAAATTGGGATCAAGCAAGAAATACTCCAATGGCAGGTAGTACCCAAGCTTCAATTAATGAACTAGCATTAACAAGAAATCCAAATGGGTCCTATGCTAGACCAGGATATACAGGCTCATACTGGGCACAACCAGATGGAAGTATTTTCTATACAGGAGGAAATGGTCCAGATGGAACAGCAAGACCTGCTCAAACTTATACAGGAGGAGATAACTGGGATCAAGCAAGAACAACTCCAATGCCTAGAGTAATACCGGAATAAGATTGGGCAAGCCATTTTTATCTTACTAATTCTTTCTATAATTTGGCTATAAAACTTTCTATCAGTTTATTGTTTTATATGTTTTATGCTGGATAGTGTAAACCTTATCCACTATGCAAGATAAAACAACATACCTTAGATTGATTAAACGATTAGCTTTAATCAATTCGAATTAAAAAAGATAAAGCTTTTTAATGACTTATTAATAAAAGTAAGCTATAAGCTTTAATTTAAGCTTATTAAAAAATCAAAAATATAACCTTATAAAGAGAAGAAAAAATGTTAGAAGAAATCAAACCTAACCGCAACCACAAGTACCAGCTAAATTACACCTAGTTGCGTTTGGTTTTCTTCGTGCATTAGGAATTGTACAAGTGATATTACCGTTACTATCACATTTGGCTACTCTTTGACCAAAGTTATTTTGGTTACAATTCTTATTGGGAGAACAACTGCCAGCACATTGGTAAGTAGGTATAGTTGCTGTACATTGCATGTCTATGCCTCCTTGCTTATAGGTACAATTATTATATATAGTAGTAGTTACAACTCCTAAACGCTGAGCATCTTTTACTACTTGACATGCGGGTGTAGTAACTGCTGCTGCGTTTACCCCACCTGGTGTTACAGAAGCTTCTTCAATAATTTCAGGAGCACATGGTTCATCTGGTTCTTCTACTGGTACTGGATCTATCACTACTGGAGCTGGCTGTGGTGTGGGTACTAGTGCGGGATCTGGTGCTACTGGTCCTGGAGCTACTGGAGCTGGTTGTTGTACTGGAGCTGGTGCAGGTGCTACTCCTAATCCTGCATTTGGCGCTGCTCCTCCAAACTGTGCATAAATCTCTAATGTATTTAAACTAAAAGTAAAAGTTATAACTAGTAAAAATATTGCCCATGAAAAATTTTTCTTTAACATGATTTTCTCCTGATTTTTCCACTCAAAATTTAGATTCCTAATTGCCAAATACCCAAAAACCTATAGGGTTAAACCTATTAAGGTTTAATTATGAGAAAAGTGTTTCTACTATCCTTCTTTTCTTAATTGCTCTTGAATTCTCTTTGTCTTTTCAGGTATAAAGGCATTTTTAAATTTATTCGTTTCTTCAATAAGACATTCAAGCTTGTCTGCGGCATATAAATAAAAAGTATTTGTCCGATTTATTCGGTAAGTCTGATCTAATGAATAACTTTATAGCGAGAAGTTCAAGCTTGCTTAGAGCTATATAAGAAAAAGGTTTTGTGTGATTCATTCATCAAAACCGGTCAGGTGAAAAGAATTGACAAATGGAAGCCGCAGATAAGCTGCGGCTTATAAAAAAGAAAACTGCCCTTGGCCAGACTCGAACTGGCACGGCTTTGTTCAAACCAACGGATTTTAAGTCCGTTGCGTCTACCATTCCGCCACAAGGGCTTTTTCCTACAAGGTTAATTTTAATCTAAATAAAAGAGCGTGACAATCTTATGTTGCATATGAGCATATTCAATCGCTTCTTTTAGAGTATGGCTATCGTGGTATAAAAAGGTTATTAGTTGATGTGCACTTTCTATAATTTCTCTGTTACAGATTCTACTTGCATCAGCTAATGTCATATTTTGTCTATCGGCATGTTCAGTAATACCATTAACCCCGATTAATGCATTTTGTACTTCTCCTGGTTGTTGTCCTATTGTTTGAGGAAGAATTACTTCTAATTTGTTTTGATCTGCTCTACAAGCACCTTTTATAACGGCTGCATTAACTCCACTTGCACCACCACTTGTTATAATAATATTTCCACTTATTACTAGTGCATAAGATAAGATTTCTACAAGTTGTTGATGCATTAATGATAAGTTTCGTGTCCCAATTATTGCAATTTTTCTGGTGCCTACGTTTTGTATTAACTTTAGCTCTTCAACTAAAGTATCAACAGTAGGCATAGTAAGTTGTCCACCTGAGTATTTTGATGATGGATCGCTTGTAAAAATTGTTTTCTCCTTTAATTAGACTAGAATAAAACCATATGCTTTCATTTAATAAAGTGCTATCAAATAATAACATTACACCAGGATTAAATGAAAATCAAACGACAGCTATTAATTATGGAGATGGCCCTTTATTAGTTATTGCTGGTGCCGGCTCTGGTAAAACCAAAGTTTTAACACACCGTATAGCTTATTTGATTTCTAATGGTTATATGCCAGAAAATATTTTAGCAGTAACATTTACAAATAAAGCTAGTAGTGAAATGAAAGAAAGATTAAATACTCTATTATCAAAAGAAATAGCAAGTTCATTATGGATTGGAACCTTTCACAATATTTGTGGAAGAATATTGCGTAATGACATTCGTAAGTTGCAATTACCAAACGGGGAAAAATGGACTAATAATTTTGTTATTTATGATGAATCAGATAGTGTTGGACTTATTAAAGAGGCAACGATTGCACTAGATTTAGATCATAAGGTCTATGTCCCAAAAAGCATTAAGTCTTTTATTAGCACATTAAAATCGCAAGGCTATGAAGCAAAAACCTTTGGAGACATTGCAAAAAATCATCGAGAGATTAAAATCTCTGAAATCTTTGACTTGTACCAAAAAGAATTAGCAAAAAATAACGCATTGGATTTTGATGATTTATTACTGCTTTCAGTAAAGCTTTTAGAGCAAAATGAAGATGCAAGAAATTATTATCATAAAAGATTTCAACATGTATTAGTAGATGAATTTCAGGATACTAATCTTATACAGTATGAATTAGTCAGGTTATTATCCGAAGGGTGTTTAAAGCAAGAACGTTTAAATATAGATAGAGAACAATTATGGAAAAAGAGAAGTTTAACAGTTGTTGGTGATGTGGATCAAAGCATTTATTCCTGGCGAGGTGCTGACTTTAAGATTATTTTAGGGTTTCAGAAAGATTTCCCAGAAAATAAGTTTGTTAAATTAGAACATAATTATCGTTCTACAGAAACAATACTTACCGTAGCTGATGAAATTATAAAA
This sequence comes from Candidatus Melainabacteria bacterium, assembly GCA_023250175.1. Classification (GTDB taxonomy): domain Bacteria; phylum Cyanobacteriota; class Vampirovibrionia; order 2-02-FULL-35-15; family 2-02-FULL-35-15; genus JAHFBD01. The sequence continues at coordinate 5,141 of JAHFBD010000087.1, read as the reverse complement.
AACAATAAACAAAGAATTGAAAAAACACTTTTACCTACTAAGGATAAGGGTGAAAAGATAATTTGTTTTGAAGCTGATGATGAGATGGAAGAAGCTGAGTATCTTTCTAAAGAAATTTATAACCTTTTGAAAATAAACTTTAAATACAGTGATGTTGGAATTTTATATAGAACAAATGCCCAAAGTCGAGCAATTGAAGAATCATTAATAAAGAAAAATATACCTTATCAAATAGTTGGAGGTTTTAGATTTTATGAAAGAAAAGAAATCAAAGATATTATTGCTTATTTAAAAACAATATATAATCCTAGCGACACGGTTTCTCTAAAAAGAGTAATAAACACTCCTAAGCGAGGACTTGGTGTAACAACTCTTTTAAAAATTGAAGAACATGCAAATAAAAATGGTTTTACTTTATATAAAACGTTATTGGAAATAACGGATGTACCTGGTTTATCTGAAAAGAATATTGTTTCAGTTCAAAACTTTATTGAATTAATGGAACATCTTAGAAGGGCTGCACGAACTTTTTCTATAAGTGATTTACTTGATCAACTTTTAAAAAAATCTGGTTATTGGGATGAGTTAGAAAATGAAGGTACTCTTGATTCTGAAGAAAGATTAGCAAATATTCAAGAACTCTTTTCAATTGCGAATGTTTTTGAGAGCACTTATAAACCAGTGCTAGTAGAAGAAGATGAAGTTTATCGTGATATGTCTATGCTTGGTGATTTTTTAACACAAATCTCCTTATATACCGATCTTGATAATTTAAAACAATCTACAAATAAAGTGACACTAATGACTTTGCATTTAGCGAAAGGACTTGAATACCCTGTTGTTTTTATTTGTGGTCTTGAAGAAGGAATTTTCCCGCATTTAAGATCGATTGATTCATTGGATGATGATGAATTAGAAGAAGAACGAAGATTGATGTATGTAGGGGTTACAAGGGCAAAAGAAAGATTGTATTTTACTTATGCAAGAGAGCGTCGATTGTTTGGTATGCGTGAGCATGCTTTAGTAAGTCGATTTATAGAAGAATCACCAAAGAGTTTATTAACTGGATTTTATGGTGGGTTGGATGAGAGAAGTACTGACAAGAAAAACTATGTTTCTAAAAAAGGTATTAAGAGAAAATTCTCTGACTATGAGATCGATGAATTAATTGTTAGTAAGGGAGTAACAAATGTTACTAAAATTAGAACTTTAAATTCGGGTAAAACTGAATATTTATCGCAAGGTTCTCAGTCAGTATTTAAGATTAATGACAAGGTAGAGCATGAGAAATTTGGTCGTGGAATAATAGAGCAGGTTTTTGGTCAAGGAGAAAAATCTTTAGTAAATGTTAGCTTTGAAAATTTCGGAAAAAAATTACTAGATCCAAAATATGCAAAGTTAATAAAACTAGGGTGAGGTAATCTTAAATCCCGTTAGCTCTGCTAGTTTTTCGGTACATTGCCATTTTGCTTTTTCAAGATCTCTACCAGGGAAAAATAATTTACCGACTTTTACAGTAACAGGACCAAATGGTTTGTTTGAACCTACAATGCCAATAGGTAAAATTGGTACTCCTGTTAAATGTGCAATATATGCTGGTCCTATATTTGGTTTGCCAAGGGTATCGGGAATTTTACTTCTTGTACCTTCTAGAAACATTCCAAGACACCATCCTTTAAGTAGAACTTCTCTTGCTCCTTTAATGGTTGTTTTTGAAACTTTTTCTCTGTCTACAGGAAAGGCTCCAAGTTTTGTAATTGCCCAACCCAAAAAGGGAATTTCAAAAAGCTCTTTTTTTGCCATGTAAGCAACAGGACGCATTAAAGTGGTAGAAATAATAGGGGGGTCATTATTTGACAAATGATTTGGCATTACAATAAAAGCTTTTTTGTCTTTTGGTATATTTTCTTTGCCATAGACTTTCATTCTATAAAACAGGTAGTAAACAGGTACAAATAAGAAGTAGATTACAAAGGATTGATAAAATTTATTTAACCAACTGTATTGTTTAGGGTTGTATGTTGCCATGTATAAATGATAGCGTATAGCGATAAGTCTAAGGAATTTGCTTTTTTATTACCAAATGCACTTTTAAACCTTGTTTCTTTCTAAAGATTGCTTTAGATCAGTATGACTTTTACTAATTATCTATTTATATTTTGTTCTTACCTACCGCCGTTTTTTTCGCTGTGCTCCCAAAACCGGCTTTCCAGAGTGCTTCCAATCTGTCATTTATAATACATTACGATTTTACCGAGTTTCTTATAATTTGGGGGATAAAATCTTATCTTATAAGTCGTTTACTTAGAAATATTATACTAGCTAGTAGTAACTATATTTTGTTAACATACTCTAAATGCGTTATAATTTTTTCTGCACTGAATGTTTACCTAGCAAGTCTGATTTTGTGAAGGTAATTAACCGATGGAAGTAGCAGCTTGTCTCTAGTATATAAGTAAAAGGATTTGTCTGGTTTATCCAGCAAATCCGATCGAGGGAAAAGAAATAGGAGATGGAAGCAGCAGCTTGTCTGCTGCATATAAAGGAGAGATGTCCGAGTGGTTTAAGGAGCAGACCTGGAAAGTCTGTGTGCACCTTAAAAGTGTACCGAGGGTTCGAATCCCTCTCTCTCCGAGTTTTCTGTAAGCGAGATTTTACTTTAAAACTTCAGAAAATCCTAATGTATCAATAATGTTTTCAGAAATCTCAAGCAGTACCTCTTCATTAATAACGCCAACTTTCTGTATAAGATTTAATTTATCAACAGTATAAACATGCCACCAGACTACATAACTTTCTTTTATTAAATTATTACTCTTGTTTGGAATTATTTTGATTTCAAGTTCAAACCTCTGTCTTTTTGAAGATAATGGAACAATTACAACCGTAGGCAATATTTTATTTGCTTCAGTAGCTTGAATAACGAGACAGGGTCTATTATTTTTTCCTAATTCTCCCTTTCTGGAAGGGTTTAAATTAACTAGCCAAATATCCCCTTTTTCAACACTTTTTTTAATCAAGTTCTTTACTTAACTCCAATTGAGCTTTTTCAAATTCCATAAATTCGTTTGAGTCATAGCTTTCAGCGATTTTTTTGTAAGCTTTAATTAAATCTCCCTTTCTTTTAATTAGAGATTCCTTTTTCTTTTGAGAAACCAATGCAAAAGAAATAATTTTGCTAATAGGGGCATTTAAAAGTTTTGCCTTCTTTTTTATATAAGAAGCAAGCTCTGGAACTAATGTGATTGAGAACTTTTCTGCTGTATTTTTTTTCATATTGTTTATCCTACCGTAATACTACTATTATCCTACTAAAAATTATACCCATTTAAATTAAGATTCCGTAAAACCTTACAAATCTAACTTGAATTGTAAAATCTACCAAGATTTTACGGTTAGCTTCTTTATATATTTTTCATATTTCAATACTCGGTCTTAAAAAGTTCTAAAGTTGTCCGTAAATCCAACAATATATTTAGTAAAAGTCGACAATTATTAATAATAAAAATAGAAAAGATTCAGATAAAGAGCGAATGCTAGTTTTAATCCCTTGTTAAATGTGTTGAAGTTATTGATGAAGCTCATTCTAAATGTTGTACCCATTTATCTTATCTTGTAAAAGCTGTAAAACAATTTCAGAATCAGGATTCCAATATTCTTTTTTAGAAAGAAATATATTATTCATCATTAACATATCTTGTGCCCACTTCTCACCTTTTATTTTTGCTACTGTATCAAATGCTTTTTCTGCTAAATGGGATTCGCCTTTAGAAACATGATTCGCAGCTCTTTGAATCCTTGTTATTGCAAGCTTATTTAAAGCCTGGGTTAGCTCTTTATAGCGTTTATTATTAACAAACAAGTAATTAAAGATAGTTAGTTTAAATATTTTCATATCTAATCAATTTTAATATTTCTTCCAAACTCTTCTATTCCTAAAGCAACTATCCGAGAGCAAATTGCTTCGTTTGAGTAGTATTTTTCAGCTTTTTTAAATTCGAGAGAAGCTTGTTCTTCTAGTCCTTGGTCAGATAACTTACAGCCGTTTTTAATATAATTTTCAGCTTCTTTTTTTTCAGCATCTGTTAAGCTTCTAACTCCTAACTTTAATGTTAGGTTACTAATTAAGTTTCTAATCTTCATAATTTTTAGTTCTCCTATTCATTACTAAGATGATTGTTTTTCAGGTTGTGTAAGTCTATGCTTAATAAAAGCATTGCTTTATGTGATTTGCTAAATGGACCAGGATTAAAATCTGCTATAGCTTCGGCACATTTTATAACTTCATTCTTAGCAAAGTTGCTTGATTGGCAAATAAATTTCCTTAGCCTTTTAATTCTACTTAAGGTTAGCTCATCTAAAGCCTCAGTATATTTTCTTAATTTGGATGGGTATATTGGATAAGGATATAAACTCAAGAATTGATGAAAGCCGTTTGGTTTGTAGAGCTTTAATGACATAGACTAGTCATGATGTTCATGTAATTCATCTAGGGAATTAACATCTACTTTTAAACCAGGTCCCATAGTTGTGCTTAGATAAACTGATTTAATATAAATTCCTTTTGCACCTGAAGGTTTTGCTTTATTTATAGCATCCATAACTGCTGAAAAATTCTTAGTTAAATCTATTTCACTAAATGAAATCTTACCAATTGGTACATGAGCAATACCACTATCTTTTTCAGCTCTAAAACTTGCTTTTCCTGCTCTTAGTTCTTTAATTGTTTTAGTTAAATCATTGCTGACTGTACCGTCTTTTGGGTTTGGCATTAAACCTTTAGGACCAAGTATTTTACCAAGCTTAGCCATCCCTGCCATCATATCTGGTGTTGCTACAAGCTTGTCAAAATCTAAAAATCCTTGCTCGATTTTACCGACAAGTTCTTCAGAACCTACAACTTCGGCACCAGCAGCTTCTGCTTCTTTTACTCTTTCACCCTTTGTAATTACTGCTATCCTAACTTTCTTTCCCGTACCACCAGGTAGTGAAACAGAGCTTCTAACTTGTTGGTTGCTTTGTTTAGGATCTACCCCAAGTCGTACTGCTAGCTCAACAGTTTGATCAAACTTTGTTTTTACTGTATTAGAAACTTCTTTTATCTTTAAAATTGCTTCTTTAGGTGTATATGATTTTTTATT